>NZ_DBIC01000114.1:5295-11118 GCF_002296545.1 Herbaspirillum sp. UBA812
TCTGGTTGAACAGGTTGAAGGCGGCGATCTGCTGTTCCTCGAACAGTTGATCGACGTCATCGAGCAGGTAATGGCTGGTCTGCGGGCTATAGTCGAAGGCCGACTCGGGGGAGTCGGCACTGATGAGGCGGGCGCGGTTGCCTTCCTGGCCGGCCTTGGTGGCCAGGGCGTGCAGCAGGTGGGTCTTGCCGGCACCGGCTTCGGCCCAGAGGTAGATGAAGCGGTCGGTGCTGGCACTGCCGGTCTGGATGGATTTGTCCACGCCGGCCGTGGCCAGCAGCTTCAAGCGCTCCAGCAGTTCTGCGTTGCGGCCGGTCACGAAGCTGTCGAAGCTTTGCGGCTGGTCCGCGCTCAAATCGAGCGGAATCTGTTTCATCGGTGGCTATCAGCTACGAAGGCCGCAAGCTGCTTGCGGCCAGTTAATGCAGGACGGCGCCAAGCGCCCGAGCCTGCGCAGCGTCCTGCAAGGGCAGGGAGGCTGTGATCAATCATAAACTCTTCAACGGTTGTAAAAATTGCTGGCCAGATACTCGCGCCGCACATGCATGGCGATCACCGAGACGATGGCCGAGGCCGGCAGCGCCAGCAGCACGCCGACAAAACCGAACAGCTGGCCAAAGGCCAGCAGCGCGAAAATTACCACCAGCGGGTGCAGGCCGATACGCTCGCCCACCAGCTTGGGCGTGAGGATGAAGCTTTCCAGCACCTGTCCCACGCCATAAATCAGGGCCACCCACAGCAAGCCAATGGCACCATCGAATTGCAGGATGGCCGCCAGGATCGCCAGCACCAACCCCAGGCCGAAGCCCACATAGGGAATGAACACCAGCAGGCCCGTCAGGACGCCCACCGGCAGGGCGCTGTCAAATCCGGCTGCAGTGAGCGCAACCGAATAATAGACCGCCAGCACCAGCATCACCAGCAATTGTCCACGCAAGTACTGTCCCAGCAGGCTATCGACCTCGGCCGCCATGGTATTGACGCGGCCAGCCCAGCGGCGCGGGATCATGATCTGCAGGCGCTTGAGGAAGGGATGCCAGTCCTGCAGCAGGTAGAACAGCACCATCGGCACGAACAGCAGATTGGCCAGCCAGGCCAGCAGCGCCGTGCCCCCGACCTTGGCCGAGGCCAGCACCGAACTCCACAGCTCGTCGCCACTGGTGCTGATCTGTTGCGTGAGCAAGGCCTTGATGCCCGCCAGGTCCAGCCGCACATCGATGCCCAGCTGGTGCAGGCGCGGCGAAAGGAAGGCGTTCAACTTGTCCAGCAGCGGCGGCACCTGGGCCTGCAGCAGCGGGATCTGGCGCAGTACCAAAGGCACCACGATCAGCACCAGCGCCAGTCCGGCCAGGATCAGCAGCAAGACCATGATGGTCACGCCCACGAAACGCGGGATGCGCAGCGGGCCGATGCGGCGGCTGGCGATCCAGTCCACGCCCGGGTTGAGCGCATAACCGATGATGCCGGCGGCGACGAATGGCGAGAGCATCGGGCCCAGCGCCACCAGCAGCGCCAACAGCAAAATGCCGACAATCAGCCACGCCAGGTTCTGTTTTTGCTCTTCGGACAAAGAAAAAGGCATGGATTCGGAGTTCGCGGGTGGCGGTTTTGTTAAAATCACGGCTTGGCAGGGGCACTTCCGCCCTGAATCCCCTATTTTACCGTCTTCACTGGCAATATTTCATCATGACTTCACCTTCCAATGTCTCCCTCTCCTACCGTGACGCTGGCGTCGATATCGATGCCGGTGACGCCCTGGTCGAAGCGATCAAGCCGTTCGCCAAGCGCACCACCCGCGAAGGCGTGCTGGGCGGCATTGGCGGTTTCGGTGCCCTGTTCGAAATCAGCAAGAAGTACAAGGAACCGGTGCTGGTCTCCGGCACCGACGGCGTGGGCACCAAGCTCAAGCTGGCCTTCCACCTGAATCGTCACGATACGGTCGGTATCGACCTGGTGGCAATGAGCGTCAATGACATCCTGGTGCAGGGTGCCGAGCCGCTGTTCTTCCTGGATTACTTTGCTTGCGGCAAGCTGGACGTGCCCTCGGCCACCGATGTCATCAAGGGCATCGCCGCCGGTTGCGAACAGGCCGGCTGCGCCCTGATCGGCGGTGAAACCGCGGAAATGCCCAGCATGTACCCGGACGGTGAATACGACCTGGCCGGCTTCGCAGTCGGCGCGGTGGAAAAGTCCAAGATCATCGACGGCACCAAGATCGCCCCGGGCGACGTGGTGCTGGGCCTGGCCTCCTCAGGCGCGCACTCCAACGGCTACTCGCTGGTGCGCAAGATCCTGGACGTGGCCAAGCCCGACCTGGAAGCCGACTTCCACGGCCGCAAGCTGGCCGATGTGCTGATGGCCCCGACCCGCATCTACGTCAAGCCGCTGCTGGCGCTGATGGAGAAGCTGGAAGTCAAGGGCATGGTCCACATCACCGGTGGCGGCCTGGTCGAAAACATCCCGCGCGTGCTGCAGGATCATCTCACGGCTGAGCTGGACGCCAAGTCCTGGACCATGCCCCCGCTGTTCACCTGGCTGCAGCAGCATGGCGGCGTGGCTGATGCGGAAATGCACCGCGTCTTCAACTGCGGCATCGGCATGACCGTGATCGTCTCCAAGGAAAACGCCGACGCCGCTGAAGCCCATCTGAAGGCCGCCGGTGAAACCGTCTACCGTATCGGCACCATCCGCGCCCGCGCTGAAGGCGAAGCACAGACCATCGTGCGCTGATCGGTCCCTGTAAATCGTTTTAACGATTTATAAAGTAAAAAGGCTGCATTCTCAGGAATGCAGCCTTTTTTATTTTCGGTGGAGAATTTCCCGCCAGATGAAAACTTAGTTTTGTTAAAACAAAAACTAAGTTTCCAACAAGAAAAAACTAACAGTGAAGTTCAGCTCGCCTGCCCGACATCGCCATCCTGCTCCGCCAGGATCTGGCGCGGGACGGCCTGCAGGCCACGCGCCACGCCATTGGGCGGCGGCACGCGCACCGGCTCGCTGATGTCGGCGGCGGTGGAGAGCACGTTCAGGGTATCTTCCGGCGGGGCATCCCAGACCGGATCGTCGATGGCCTCGAAGACGCGCTTGAGTTGCGAACCCCAGCTGCGGCGGATCATCTGGAAATACTGGTTCTGCTCATCGATGGTCACGAAGCGGGTCACGGCCAGGTCTTCGCTTTCATAGACCAGCAGGTCCAGCGGCAGGCCCACCGAGATGTTGGACTTGAGCGTGGAATCCATGGAGATCAGCGCACACTTGGCGGCCTCGTCCAGCGAGGTCTGGGGCGTGACGACACGGTCAATGATGGGCTTGCCGTACTTGGATTCGCCGATCTGGAAATACGTGTTCTCGTCGTGCGACTCGATGAAGTTGCCGGCGGAGTACATCTGGAACAATCTGCAGCGCTCGCCACGGATCTGGCCGCCGAAGATGATGCTGACGTTGAAATCGATACCGAACTTGCTCAGCTCGGCGGCCTCGCGGTCATGCACGGCGCGAATGGCATCGCCCAGGATCTGCGCGGCTTCGTACATGGAGGTGGCGGTCCAGATGCTGCGGCCTTCCGCATTGGTGCGGTCGGTCAGCATCTGGCGGATGGATTGCGAAATCGACAGGTTGCCGGCGGTCATCACGACCATCACGCGGTCGCCCGGATTCTCGTAAACACTCATCTTGCGGAAGGTGCCGATATGGTCCACTCCGGCGTTGGTACGCGAATCGGACAGGAACACCAGGCCGCTGTTGAGGCGCATGGCTACGCAGTAGGTCATGATGGAAACGTGATACGTGGAAACGGAAAGCCGGATTTTACCGTAAGGCCCGGTGCCAGAGCGTGCGCGCCGGGGGCATCTGTCGTGACGTACCTACAGTAACGGCCTGTTTCCCGAAAAGATGACAGCGGCTGTGCTTCTTTCTTGCGCGCGAAGCACAGCCGGGGCGGCTTACGCTGCCAAAGGAACAAGAAAATCGCGGCTGATGCGATTGCCCAGTTCGAAGATGCGCTCCAAAAATTCGGTGAGCGTATCGTGCAGCCCGGCTTCCAGGATTTCCTCGATGCGGGCGAACTTCAGGTCGGCATGCAGCTTGCCCGCAAAGCGCTCGGTATCGGCCGAGACATCATTGCGCACATGATGCAAATTGGAGATCACGTTGCCCATGCAGGCCAGCAGCGAACGCGGCATGTCGGCCCGCAGGATCAGCAGCTCGGCCACGCGCTCGGGCGTGATGACGTCGCGGTAGACCTTGCGGTAGATCTCGAAGCCCGACACCGAACGCAGGATCGCGGCCCAGTAGTAGAAGTCCAGCTGTCCCGCTTCGTCGCGCGCCGACTGGCTTTGCGATTGTGATTGGGATTGCGATTGCGACTGGCCATTCTGCTTCTGCGATTGCGCTTCCTTGGCCCCGTGGAACTTGACGTCGATGATGCGCGCCGTGTTGTCCGCACGTTCCAGGAACGTCCCCAGGCGGATGAAGTGGAAAGCCTCATCCTCCAGCATGGTGCCGATGGTCACGCCGCGCGAGAGGTGCGAGCGATGCTTGACCCATTCGAAGAAATCGCTCGGGTTCTGCTCCAGCGCATTGGTCTGCAGATAGGACTGCATCTTGATCCAGGTGGCGTTCTGGATCTCCCACGCTTCGGTAGTCAGCGCGCCGCGCACGGCACGCGCATTCTCGCGCGCCTGGCGCAGGCAGGAGGCAATCGAGGACGGGTTGTTGGGATCCCGCACCATGAAGTCGATGACATCCTTCTGCGTGAGCTTGTCGTATTTCTGGTTGTAGCCATAGAGCAGTTCCGAGATGCCCAGTACGGCGCGCCAGCCTTGTTCGGCGTCGTCGACCGATTGCGGCAGCAGGGCGGTCTGCACGTGCACGTCGAGCATGCGGGCGGTGTTCTCGGCGCGCTCGGTGTAGCGGGCCATCCAGAAGAGGTGATCGGCGGTACGGCTCAGCATCTTATTTCTCCAGAATCCAGGTGTCCTTGGTGCCGCCGCCTTGCGACGAGTTCACCACCAGCGAGCCTTCCTTCAGGGCCACGCGCGTCAAGCCGCCCTTGACCATGGTGATCTGCTTGCCGGACAACACGAACGGACGCAGGTCCAGGTGGCGCGGGGCGATGCCCGATTCCACATAGGTCGGGCACACGGAGAGGGCCAGCGTGGGCTGGGCGATGTAGCCATCCGGCTTGGCGATGATGCGTGCGCGGAAGTCCTCGATCTCCTGTTTGGTGGAAGCCGGGCCGACCAGCATGCCGTAACCGCCGGCACCGTGCACTTCCTTGACCACCAGCTTTTCGAGGTTGGCCAGGGTGTAGGAAAGATCTTCCTTCTTGCGGCACTGGTAAGTGGGCACGTTGTTGAGGATGGGATCTTCGGACAGATAGAAACGCACCATGTCCGGTACATACGGATAGATCGACTTGTCGTCGGCCACACCGGTGCCGATCGCATTGGTCAGCGTCACCTTGCCGGCGCGATAGGCCTGCAGCAGGCCCGGCACGCCCAGCGCCGAATCGGGACGGAAGGCCAGCGGATCGAGGAAGTCGTCATCGATGCGGCGATAGATCACGTCGACCCGCTTGGGGCCGCGCGTGGTGCGCATGTAGACCACGTTGTCCTTGACGAAGAGGTCCTGTCCCTCCACCAGTTCGACGCCCATCTGCTGGGCCAGGAAGGCGTGCTCGAAGTAGGCCGAGTTGTACATGCCCGGGGTCATCACCACCACCGTCGGATCGGTCACGCCGGCCGGGGCCACCGAACGCAGGTTGTCCAGCAGCAGGTCGGGATAGTGATCGACCGGCGCAATCTTGTGGCGCTTGAACAGGTC
>NZ_DBIC01000253.1:0-6358 GCF_002296545.1 Herbaspirillum sp. UBA812
GAAGCCGACGAGGGCTGGAGTACCGCGTCGGTGCTCCAGACCTGGCCGGACATGTCGGGTGCGGATGGTGTCACGCAGGGCCGCTTGCGCCTGCCCATGCAATACGAAGCCGAGGCACGGGTCACTTATGCGGTCGGTGCCTTCAACTGGAAGGTGTCCGTGGGCGACGTCACGCGCGTGGTCCAGTACGGCAAAGGCAGCAAGAGCTTGACGCTGGAAGTGACGGCAGAGGAAGCCACCTGGTCCGAAGCCAAGCCGGTCTCGCCCGACCAGCTCAGGGCCTGGCTGGGCAAGGAAGTCGCGTCCGAGACTGCGCGCGCTGCACCGGGCATGTCCTTCATGACCCTGGCGCACGTGATGGCGGTCCTCTTCGTGATCCTGAATTGCATTCCCATTCTCGGCTACGATCATTTCTGGAGTGGCCTCATTACCTTGACCCTGATCTACGCCCCGGCCTACAAGCTCGACGGGAATGATTTCTGATGAAAATCCTCTTCGTGCTCTACGCCTTGTTCATCATCGCGATCTCGACGCTGTACAACTGGGGCTCGACCAGCTTCTCCAGTTCGCGCTCGTCCTCCGGCAGCAGCTGGTCGTCCTCCAGTTCGGGCGGATCCTGGGGCGGCGGAGGTGGGCACAAGTGAGCGCCAATGCCTTCCCCGCCCGTGGCCAGCATCTGCTGGCCGATCTGGATGGCATCGACGCTGCGCGTCTGTGCGATCCCGTGGCGATCGAATCCCTCTTGCGGCAGGCGGCGGCTCATGCCGGGGCGACCGTGCTGCAGGGACATTTCCATCACTTCGGGCCGCAGCAGGGCGTCACCGGCGTGCTGTTGCTGGCCGAATCCCACCTTTCCATTCATACCTGGCCGGAAGCGCGCTTTGCTGCGCTCGACATTTTCCTGTGCGGCGCATTGCAGGTGGAACAGGCGCTGGAGATCATCGTGGCGGGGCTGCAACCTGAACAGCTGCATCGCCAGCTGATCGAGCGTCAGGTACGCCTGCTGCCGATGGCGACCTGCGCCTGACATATCACGGGTATTGATCAGGGTTGCAGTAGTCACGCTGCAAGCCAGGCTGGGCGCGGTTCCGGCGATGATCGACAAGGCCGGAATTTCGTTGGTCAGACCATTTTCTTTGTCTTAAGATGCGCGCTTTTCATTCTGCCAAGCGTGAATCATGTGGACTGTCACTTGCCCGTCCTGCGAGAAGTTCGTCGAATTCCACAGCCTGGCCTCGACCATGGCGGTGTGCGTGTACTGCCGCGCCGTGGTCGACAGGCGCAATCAGAAGACCCGTGGCGTCTCCAGGATGCCGGCCCTGGCAAAGGGCGTCGGTCCGCTGCCGATCGGCCGAACGGGCTGCTTCGAAGGGCGCGCCTTCAGCATCGTGGGACAACGCCAGTGGCGAGCTGGCGCGCGTGTCTGGAACCAGTGGTGGCTGAAGATGCAGGGCGACTCGCTGGAATGGCGCTTGCTGGAAGCCAGGGGACGCTACGCCATCGTCTCCCGGGTCGATCTTGAGCAAGCCTTGCCGAGATTTGATCAACTCAAGCCACGCATGCGCGTGAAGTTATTCGACCGAAGCTGGGTGGTCAGTGCGGTGCGCGATGTAGCTTGCAGCGGTGGCGAGGGCGAATGGGCCATGACCCGGTCTGCTCGGCAGCGCGCGCGCATGGTCGATCTGGAGGCGGGCGATGGCGTCCTGATGCTGGACTATTCGCTCGGCGATACGCCCGTGCTTTATCTGGGAAAGCGGATGGCGCTGGAGGCGCTGATCAGTCTGCCTGAACGCGCCGCACAACAGGAACACGTTCCCTCGCACGGTGTGGCCACACATCCGTCGAGCGAGGACATCGAACTGAGTCCGATGGGATGGGCGCATACGTTGGTGGTCTGCTACCTGTTGATGACCCTGAGCTTTTACTGGGCCAGCGATTTCATCTGGAACATGCGCCAGACCTGGGTGTTCCTCCTGACCTTGGCCGCGGTGTATCTGCCTGCGCGCTTGCTGAAGGCGATGGGAGAAAAAGGGCAGGCCCAATCCGTGCTGCGAGGCTACGCGCTCTATGCGGTCATCGTCACGTGCGTGGCCCTTGTCCATCAAATGATTCAGGCAGAGGAAGAGGACTACTCAGTGTCCTCAGGCAGTAGCTGGGGCGGCAGCGCGGGACACAAGTGAGCCGTCAGGGATCAGAGGCGCTGCTTCCAGTAGTCCGGCTGCGCATAGGCATGCCGCAAAAAATCCACGAAGGCGCGAATGCGCAGCGGCAGGTGCCGACGCTGGGCAAACACCGCGTAGATGGAGGGGGCCGGGGCGGCGAATTTGTCCAGCACGGTCACCAGTTCGCCGGCCTCGATCGCCGCACCTACCTCCCACATCGAACGCCAGGCCAGGCCGCGTCCGGCCAGCGCCCAGTTGTGCAGCACCTCGCCATCATTGCAGACCATGTTGCCGCCGACCTTGTAGACGCTGACCTTGCCCGATTGCTTGAGCGTCCAGCCGCGCTGGCTGCCTTCGCTGCTCATGGCCAGGCAGTTGTGGCGCACCAGCTCATCAGGACTGGCCGGCGTGCCGTGACGGCGCAGGTAGGAGGGCGCAGCGACGATCACCCGATGGTTCTCGGCCAGCTTCACGCTCACCAGGTTGGAGTCGGTCAGGGTGGCGATGCGGATGGCGACGTCGATGCCTTCCCCGATGACGTCGGCGATGCGGTCGCTCAGGTTGAGCGTGAGGGTGACATCGCGGTGCTCGGCGAGGAAGGAGGGGACCAGCGGTGCCACGTGCTGGCGGCCGAATCCGGCCGGGGCCGAGATCAGCAGTTGCCCGCTGGCGCGCGCGCTGCGTTCGGACACCGCCGATTCGGCATCTTCCAGGTCGGCCAGGATACGCTGGCAGTCTTCCAGGAAGGCCGCGCCTTCGTTGGTCAGCACGATCTTGCGCGTGGTCCGCTGCAGCAGTTTCACGCCCAGGCGCTCCTCCAGCGCATCCAGCCGCCGGCCTATCATGGCCGGGGCGATGCCTTCGGCGCGGGCCGCTGCCGACAGGCTGCCACGGGCGGCTACCTCGGCAAAGGTCGAAATCTGCTTGAACTGGTCCATGCCTGCACTCTCCAAACGCCTGAAAAAAGGCGGCAAAGCCGCGCCGGAACTGGTGCGACGGGTTGCAGCCATTATCGGCTCACTTGTGACTAAAACGCAAAGATAAATTGATAAAAGCTTTCACTCATATCGATTTGGTTTAAATATACTGCGTACATAAAGTGTCTGATGCGATGCAAAAAGCTGCACGCTCTCAGGCACAATCATGAAAACAAGATCACCCAGTCCATTTTTCTTTTTGAGGAGTCCAGCATGACGCAACTGAAGCTGCCTACCGGCATGGAAATCTCCGGCGAGATCAAGCCGGGTTACGAGAACGTCCTGACCTTTGAAGCCCTGTCGCTGGTCGCCAAGCTCTCGCGCGCCTTCGAAGGCCGTCGCCAGGAGCTGCTTGCCGCTCGTGCCGAGCGCGTCAAGCGCCTGGATGCCGGCGAGCGCCCCGACTTCCTGAAGGAAACCGAATCCATCCGCACCGGCGACTGGAAGATCGCTCCCATCCCCGAAGCCCTGAAGTGCCGCCGTGTGGAAATCACCGGTCCGGTCGAGCGCAAGATGGTCATCAACGCCTTCAACTCGGGCGCGGACAGCTACATGACCGACTTCGAGGATTCCAACTCCCCGGTGTGGGGCAACCAGATCAGCGGCCAGATCAACCTGTATGACGCGATCCGCCGCACCATCTCGCTGGAATCGAACGGCAAGAGCTACAAGCTCAACGACAAGATCGCCACCCTGGTGGTGCGTCCGCGTGGCTGGCACCTGGATGAAAAGCACGTCACCCTGGACGGCAAGCGCATCTCTGGTGGCATCTTCGACTTCGCCCTGTTCCTGTTCCACAACGCCAAGGAGCAGCTGGCACGCGGCGCTGGTCCGTACTTCTATCTGCCCAAGATGGAGTCGCACCTGGAAGCGCGTCTGTGGAACGACATCTTCGTGATGGCGCAGAATGAAGTCGGCCTGCCGCAAGGCACCATCAAGGCTACCGTGCTGATCGAGACCATCACTGCCGCCTTCGAGATGGAAGAAATCCTGTACGAACTGCGCGAGCACAGCGCTGGCCTGAACGCCGGCCGTTGGGACTACATCTTCTCCTGCATCAAGAAGTTCAAGAACGACAAGGAGCTCTGCCTGGCCGATCGCGCCAAGGTCACCATGACCTCGCCGTTCATGCGCGCCTACGCCCTGCTGCTGCTGAAGACCTGCCACAAGCGCGGTGCCCCGGCCATCGGCGGCATGAACGCGCTGATCCCGATCAAGAACGATCCGGAAAAGAACGCCATCGCCATGCAAGGCATCATCAACGACAAGCGCCGCGACGCCACCGACGGTTACGACGGCGGCTGGGTGGCGCACCCGGGCCTGGTCGAAGCTTCCATGAAGGAATTCGTGGCCGTGCTGGGCGACAAGCCCAACCAGTTCGAAAAGCAGCGTCCGGACGTCGAGGTCAAGGCTGCCGACCTGCTGAACTTCCAGCCCGAAACCCCGATCACCGAAGCCGGCCTGCGCTACAACATCAACGTCGGCATCCACTACCTGGGTGCCTGGCTGGCCGGCAACGGCTGCGTGCCGATCCACAACCTGATGGAAGATGCGGCCACCGCCGAAATCAGCCGTGCCCAGGTGTGGCAGTGGATCCGCAGCGCCAAGGGAAACCTGGAAGACGGCCGCAAGGTCACCGCCGACATGGTGCGCGCGATGATTCCGGAAGAGCTGGCCAAGGTGAAGCAAGTGGCAGGCGATGGCCCGACCTATGACCGCGCCGCCAAGATCTTTGAAGAAATGTCCACTTCCGAGACCTTCGCCGAGTTCCTGACGCTGCCGCTGTACGAAGAAATCTGATTCAGATCCGCTTCAGCGCAAATGAAAATCCCCGCCACTCGCAAGAGGGCGGGGATTTTTTTGATGCGCATCACTTCAGTTTGCGAAAGTACGAAAGTGAAGGACGAAAAAAATCCCCGACGAGTCGGGGATTTTTTATCAGCTTGAAAGCTTAAGCAGCCGGAACGATGTTCGAAGCTTGCTTGCCCTTCGGGCCGGTGGTCACTTCGAAGGAAACGCGTTGGTTTTCCTTCAGGGACTTGAAGCCATTCGACTGAATAGCCGAGAAGTGAGCGAACAGATCTTCGCCACCTTCATCGGGAGTGATGAAACCAAAACCCTTTGCATCGTTGAACCACTTGACGGTACCAGTTGCCATTACGGACTCCTAAATTTAATTGATTGGGGCTTGCGCCCGGCTCTTTATCGTTACTCGGGAGGAATGACAGCGAAGAACCGCACTACCAGCTCGAATCCTAACGACGCGACGATTATACTCATTAAATCGAGAATGCAAGCCATTTTCGGTACGAAACTTCCATTAAAAGTTTTAATGGCTGATTCTGGTGCTTTAGATTTCTTTCAGTGCCGGGAAATGGTGCGCAGAACCGGCTTCAATCCCTTGTCTGGTGCGGGTTTCAGCGTGTCAGTGAATGTCCTACGTGCGCCTGTCGGGAACTTTCTGACGCCGCTTTTCAGCCGTTTTGCCGGTGGATCAGCACAACCGCTTCGGTCGCAATCCCTTCTTCACGCCCCAAAAAGCCCATTTTTTCATTGGTTTTGGCCTTGATATTCACTTGCCCTTCAGAAATCCCGAGGTCGGCGGCGACGTTGGCCACCATGGACGGGATGTGCGGGGCCATCTTGGGCGCCTGGGCGATGATGGTGGCATCCACGTTGCCCACGGCGTAGCCGGCGGCGGCGAGGCGCTTGGCGGCTTCGCGCAGCAGCACGCGCGAGTCGGCTCCCTTGAATTGCGGATCGGTATCGGGGAAATGGCGCCCGATGTCGCCCAGCGCCGCCGCACCGAAGAGCGCGTCGGTGAGGGCGTGCAGCAGGGCGTCGGCATCCGAATGGCCCAGCAGGCCCTTTTTGTGCGGGATGGTGACGCCGCCCAGGATCAGCGGGCGGCCTTCCACCAGCGCGTGGCAGTCATAGCCCTGGCCGATACGGAAAGGGAAGGGGGAAGAAGCGTTCATGCGTGCGGACCTTTCAGGAAGAATTCAGCCAGCGCGGCGTCCTGCGCCAGCGTGACCTTCAGATTGCGGGGGCTGCCCTCCACCAGGCGCGGACGCAAGCCCAGCATCTCGATGGCGCTGGCGTCGTCGGTGATCTCGCCCAGGCGGCCTTGTTCTTGCGCCTGGTGCAAGGCGCGCTGCAGCAGGGCATAGGGAAACATCTGCGGGGTCTGTGCCGCCCACAGGCCGGCGCGCGGCACGG
>NZ_DBIC01000002.1:0-8152 GCF_002296545.1 Herbaspirillum sp. UBA812
GCTCCTCGGCGGGTGCGGACGTGATTGTTTCAACACGGGCATTCACCGGTGTCTCGGTGGAAGAAGCGGTCTCGGCCGACTGCACATTCTGCGCATCCGGAGAGGTGCCCGACGCTGCTGCTGCCTCCTCGTGATGCGATTTGAGGAAGGCCAGCTGCGGCACATTGGCACCGAGTTCAGTCCAGCGCACGGCTGCCGCGCCTGCCAACAGGGCGACCACCACCACACCGGCGACGATGGGCAAGGCCGAGCTGTTGCCGCGCGTGCTCATCATCATGGCCGGCAGCGGACCTTCCGAGAACGGCGTGGAGAGCTGGTGCTGCGGTACGATGTGGTCGCGCTGCTGCACGGCCGACTCCTGCGGCAAGGAAGCCGTCACGGCATGCACATCCAGCCCCAGCACCTTGGCATAGCTGCGCACGAAACCGCGCGCCACGGCCAGGCCGGGCAAGGCTGCATAATTGTCCGCTTCGATCGCCATGATCTGGCGCGGGGCCAGCTTCACCAGGCTGGCTGCCTGCTCGATGGTCCAGCCCTTCTTCTGGCGCGCTGCGGCCAGCGCGGCGCCGGGCAAGACCTGGGCCGGGGACGATGGACCAGGATCTTGCGGTTGCTGCGACGACATTTCGTTCATTTGTTGATCACTCATCAAATGCTCCACATGGAAAAGCTTTTTTTAGCCGGCCCTGGCCGGATTCTTCTGGAGCGTCCCTGCGCGGCTCCTGCCGCGTCCCTCCGGGGAAATTCGACAACTTCAGCCCATCCTGAACCATAACGGCAGAACGGACGATCATTTCAGCAAAAACACAAAAAGGACGTGCGATGCCTGCGCCCCAGCGCAACATCGACGCCCCCGTTACCCATTCTGTAAAAAGCGGCAACTGATCCCTCGCCGTGGCGGCGAAGGCTGGTACCGCAGGACCAGCAAGGACATGGGACCACCCTGCCGTCACCCGGAGATCTCCACGATGCGGCCAAAGTCCTTGCCGAACTTGGCCTGGTATTCGGCCATTTTCTGCATGCGTTCCTGCACCCGTGTACGATCCTTCACTTCGCCGGCCAACTGGCCGCAGGCGGCATCGATGTCGTCGCCACGGGTCTTGCGGATGGTGGTCACGATGCCAGCATCCATCAGGATCTGCGCAAACGCCTTGATGCGCGGATTGTGCGAGCGCTTCAAGCCCGACTCGGGGAAGGGATTGAAGGGAATCAGGTTGAACTTGCAGGGGATGGCGGTCTCGCCTTCCTTCACCAGCGCGACCAGTTCGCGCGCATGGGTGTCGGTGTCATTGACGCCATCGAGCATGCAGTACTCGAAGGTGATGAAGTCGCGCGGCGCGAATTCCAGATAGCGCTTGCAGGCCAGCATCAGCTCACGCAGCGGATGCTTGCGGTTCAGCGGAATGAGCGAATCGCGCAGCGCATCGTTGGAGGCGTGCAGCGAGACAGCCAGCGCCACCGGGCACTCCTGCGACAGCTTGTCGATCATCGGCACCACGCCGCTGGTGGAGAGCGTGACGCGGCGGCGCGACAGGCCATAAGCATTGTCGTCCAGCATCAGGCGCAAGGCGGTGACGGTCGGCTCGAAGTTGAGCAACGGCTCGCCCATGCCCATCATGACCACGTTGGTGATCTGGCGCTCGCCCTTGGGGCCGCCTTCGATGCCCTTGGTCTTGCGCAATTCGAATTCCGCCATCCACAGCTGGCCGATGATTTCGGCCACGGTGAGATTGCGGTTGAAGCCCTGCTTGCCGGTGGAGCAGAAGCGGCAATTCACGGCACAGCCCGCCTGCGTCGAAACGCACAGCGTGCCGCGGTTTTCTTCAGGAATGAACACGGTTTCCACCGCGTTGCCCTGGCCCACGTCGACCAGCCACTTGCGTGTGCCGTCGGTGGAGGTATGGTCGCTGATGATGGCCGGCGCACGGACTTCGGCGCGGGTCTTCAGCTTGTCGCGCAGCGATTTGGCCAGGTCGGTCATCTGATCGAAATCAGACACGCCGAACTGGTGTATCCATCGCTGCAACTGCTTTGCACGAAACGGCTTCTCACCCAACTCGCCGCAGTAAGCGACGAGTTGCGCGGGATCCATATCCAGCAGATTGGTGAGAGCTGTAGTCATGATGCTTGCGGTCGGGACCAGAGCAGAAAGACGCAGCAGGGATTGCTGCGCCGGTTTCCACCCCAGCCCGGAAGACCGATGAAAAACAGGAACAGATTAACGCGAATAAACGTTCAGTGCCGGGAAGAAGTAGGCGATTTCGCCCTTGGCGGTTTCTTCAGCGTCCGAACCGTGCACGGCGTTGGCGTCGATGGAGTCAGCGAAGTCGGCGCGGATGGTGCCCTTTTCGGCCTTCTTCGGATCGGTTGCGCCCATCAGGTCGCGGTTCTTCAGGATGGCGCCTTCGCCTTCCAGCACCTGGATCATCACCGGGCCGGAGATCATGAAGTCCACCAGGTCCTTGAAGAAAGGACGCTCACGGTGCACAGCGTAGAAACCTTCGGCTTCAGCGCGCGACAGTTGGGCCATGCGAGCAGCGACGACCTTCAGGCCGGCGTTTTCGAAACGGCTGTAGATTTGACCGATCACGTTCTTGGCGACGGCGTCGGGCTTGATAATCGACAGGGTGCGTTCAATTGCCATGAGAAAAACTCCAATAAAAATAAAGGCTTAAAGCCAATAATTGTTAATTCAATGAACCTTGTATTTTAGCATGAAACCATCAGATATCATGTCAATTCACCTGCTTTGACACGGCATTCGGGCAGTAGCGCATTGAAATCAGCCAGGATGCGCGAGATAACGGCCTCACATAAAGTGCCCGCATCTCGAACCAGAGCGAGGGAAGACTTGTCTTAGCAGTGAGCCATCGTGCTATTCTCTGGCTCGCATTCAACGCTTCGGAGGACATATGAATCAACTGGACACGACCTTCGGCCACTCGACCACGAGCCTGGCCACCCGCAACCGCGTTCTGCGCAACACCTACTGGCTGCTGGCGCTGTCGATGATCCCGACCGTGCTGGGCGCCTGGCTGGGCGTGCAGATGCATTTCAGCCTGTTTGCTGCGAGCCCGATGATCGGCTTCGTGCTGTTCCTGGCGATCGCCTTCGGCTTCTTCTACGCGATCGAGAAGACCAAGAATACTGGCTGGGGCGTAGCTTTCCTGCTGGGCTTCACCTTCTTCATGGGCCTGATGCTGTCGCGCCTGATCGAGTACACGCTGGGCTTCTCCAACGGCGCCGGACTGATCATGACGGCCTTTGGCGGCACCGCCATCATCTTCTGCGGCATGGCCACCATCGCCACCGTCTCCAAGCGTGACTTCTCGGGCATGGGCAAGTGGCTCTTTGCAGGCGTGCTGGTGATTCTGGTGGCTTCGCTGGCCAACATCTTCCTGCACCTGCCGGCGCTGCAGCTGACCATCTCGGTGGTGGCCATCGCCATTTTCTCGGCCTACATCCTGTATGACGTGCAACAAGTGGTCAACGGCGGCGAAACCAACTACATTTCGGCCACGCTGGCGATCTACCTGGACGTCTACAACGTCTTTGCCAACCTGCTGTCCATCCTGGGCATCGTCGGCGGCAACCGCGACTGATCTCGCGAATATTGCTTCAAATGAAATAAAAATGCCGGCGCAAGCCGGCATTTTTTTCGTCTGCTGCCCTCGACCTCACTCGGGCAGATCGAACACGGCGATGGATTCCACGTGGGCCGTATGCGGGAACATGTTCACCACGCCAGCATACTTGAGTGCATAACCACCCAGATGGACCAGCATGCCTGCATCGCGCGCCAACGTCGCCGGGTTGCAGGATACGTAGACGATACGCTTGGGCTTCAGGTGCTGCTGTTCCGGCGGCAATTCCACGAGGGCCTTGCAGACTTCCATGGCACCTTCGCGCGGCGGGTCGATCAGCATGCGATCGAACTTGCCAAGCGCCACGAAATCTTCCGGCTTGGCCTCGAACAGATTGCGGCAATAGAAACTGGTCTTGGCATCGACGCCATTGACCTTGGCATTGTCCAGTGCGCGCTCGGTCAGGGCCGTGCTGCCTTCGATCCCGACCACTTCGCGTGCCAAGGTAGCGATGGGCAGCGTGAAGTTGCCCAAGCCGCAGAACAGGTCGGCCACGCGATCCTGCGGCTGCACATCCAGCAGGCGCAGCGCACGGGCCACCAGAACGCGGTTGATCTGGTGATTCACCTGGGTGAAATCGGTCGGCTTGAACGGCATGCGGATACCGAATTCAGGCAAGGTGTACTGCAGGCGCGATTCGGCGGGATAGTAAGGCGCTGCCGTATCCGGCCCCTTGGTCTGCAGCCACCATTCGATCTTGTGCTCGTCGGCAAAGGTCTTGAGCAGGGTTTCATCGGCCGGGCTCAGCGCCTCCATGATGCGCAACACCAGTACGGTAACCTTGTTGCCATCGTCGCCCTCACCCACGGCCAGCTCGATCTGCGGCATGCGATCGCGAATCGACAGCACTGCCACCAGTTCACGCAGCGGCACCAGCATGGCCGACACATTGGGCGGCAGGATTTCACAAGTCTTCATATCGGCGATGAAGGACGAGCGCTTTTCATGGAAGCCCACCAGCACCCCACCCTTCTTGGCCACGTGGCGCACCGAGATCCGGGCGCGATAGCGATAACCCCAGGTGGGGCCATAGATGGGACGCAGCATGACCTCGGCCTTGGTCTTGCCCAGGTGCCAGAGGTTGTCTTCCAGCACGCGCTGCTTCATGGCGACCTGGGCCGACGGCTCCAGATGCTGCATGGCACAGCCGCCGCAGGTGCCGAAATAATCACACCGGGGCTTCACCCGCAGCGAGGACTCGCTATGCAGCGTGGTCATCACGCCCGCCTCCCACTTGGGCTTCTTGCGATAGGACTGAAAACTGACCCGCTCGCCCGGCAGCGCGCCTTCGACGAAGATGACCTTGCCTTGCGTGCCATCCTCGTTTTGGAGGTGACCAACGCCGCGCCCGTCCATGTCGAGCGACTTGATTTCAATGATGATGTCTTGTTGCATGAGGGAAACCACAGGGTAGGACCGAAGCCCGCTGCCGAAAACAAAAGCGGTATTGTCCGCGATCCGGGACCGCGAGGGAAGCAGCAAGCGCATCCGGACCGCGCCGGCCCGCGAAATCACTGCAATTTAGAGGAAGCGCCCTAGAACAACGCGTCGCGGCTCACGCCGCGCGAGGTCAGCAGCCGCTTGAGCTTGACCAAAGCCTCCTGCTGCACCTGGCGCACGCGCTCACGAGTGATGCCCATCTCGCCCGCCAGTTGCTCCAGCGTCGAGGGATCGTCGTTGTCCAAGCCGAAGCGGCGGGCCACCACGACACGTTGTTTTTCGGACAAGCTCTTGAGCCATTCCCGGATCAGCAAGGCCATTTCCTGGCTTTCGGCACGGGTGTCAGGATGCTCTTCGACGGCACTGGGCAAGAGATCCATCAGGCTGGCCTGCGGGTCGTTATCCAGCGGGGTGTCCAGCGAGGCTGCATGTTCGGACAGGGCCAGCACATCCTGCACCTCTTCCACCGGGCGGTCGACCAGGTGCGCGATGTCTTCGGCGCTGGCGTCTCTTCCGTCACGTTGCTGCGCTTCGAGGTGATATTTTGCGCGCAGAATCTGGTTCAGTTCGCGCACCATATGCACGGGAAGCCGCACGGTACGGGCCTGATTCATGATGGCGCGCTCAATGCTCTGGCGGATCCACCAGGTGGCGTAGGTAGAGAAGCGGAAACCGCGCTCCGGCTCGAACTTGTCGATGGCGCGCATCAGGCCGAGGTTGCCCTCTTCGATCAGGTCCAGCAGGGCCACGCCCCGGTTGATGTAGTGCTTGGCAATCGACACCACCAGCCGCAGGTTGTGCTCGATCATCTTCTGGCGCGCCTCGAATTCGCCGGCCTTGGCCTGGGTGGCGAAATGCAGCTCTTCGGCCGCCGTCAACAGCGGCTTGGCACCGATCTTGTTGAGGTAATGCTGGGTGGTGTCGGTGGAGAGTTCGGCGGCGAGCACCTTCTTGAGCTCGTCCACGCCTTCGGCCGGGGCCGCCTGCTGGGGCTGCTCGGCAGCATCGCCGTCAATCACTTCCGGTTCATCGATCTCCTCGATGGGATCGTCCATATCCTCTTCACGAGGGTCCTGGTCTGGCAAGTGATCGCGGCGATTGCTCGTCATACGCTAGCGTGGCGGTAAGTATTTTGAAGGATCAACAGGTTTACCCTGCTGGCGGATCTCGAAATGCAGTTTGACGCTGTCGCTGTCGGACTTGCCCATTTCAGCGATCTTCTGTCCCTTGGTCACCGCCTGGCCTTCCTTGACCAGGATGGTCTTGTTGTGGGCATAGGCCGACAACAAGTTGTTGGTGTGCTTGATGATCACCAGGTTGCCATAGCCACGAATGCCGCTGCCGGCATACATGACCTTGCCACCCGCTGCCGCCAGGACCGCCTGGCCATCCTTGCCTGCAATATCTACACCCTTCTTGCCGCCTTCGAAGGTGCCGACCACCTTGCCGTCGGCCGGCCACATCCAGGTCACGCCTTCATCATCGCTGGCGACCGGCGCCTGGCTGGCTGCCGCCGGCTTGTCCGCTGCATGCGGCGCTTCCGGCTTGGCGACAGCCGCAGGGGCTGCAGCAGGTGCGGCTGCCGGTGCAGCATCAGGCTTTTCCAGTTCAGCCAGGGCACTTTCCGAGTAAGCGCGCTTGTCACCGCGCGGACCAGTCTTGTTGCTGCCCGAGGCCATCGGTGCTGCAGTCGGTGCGGCGGCGCCTGGTGCACCCAGCGGCCTCACATCCAGGCCTGCGCCCGGCGCGGCAGCCACGGTCGCCGTCTGGGCCGGACCGGCACGATCGGGCGGCGCCACGCGCAGCACCTGGTCGACCTTGATGTCGTTCGGGTTGGTCAGGTTGTTCCAAGCGACGATGTCGCGCCAGTTCTGCCCGACGTCCAGGGCGATGCGATACAGGGTATCGCCCTTCTTGACGGTGTAATAGCCACGTCCCGACGGGGCCGGCACCACCGGAGCGGCAGCAGCATCGGCCGGCTTGGCGGTGCTCGACGTGCGCTCGACGACGGGCGCCGGCTGCTGATTCGGTGTCGAGCCGCAGGCGGCCAGCAAACTGACGACACTGCCCAATACAGCCAAACGAATTTTCTTCATGCTCTTACGTTAGATTTTGTACGACGCTAGTTGACACGCAGCCAGCGCCAGAAGTTCATCAGGGAAATGCGGCCCCCTTGCCTGCCCATCCGCTCTTTTCATCGACCCGCGGCTTGGATGCTTGTGCTTGTTGCCGCCCGCTCCCTGTTCGATGATGCGTGGCGGACCTGATATCCGCCGGTTCTGCTCATTGCGTCCTGCTCATGCCGGACTTTGCCGACCTACACCGTTCCCGGCCGCAGCGGCACGAAATGGCACTGTTCCAGGGTGGTACGGCGCCAGTCGCGCTGGCCCACACGTTCAATCAGTTCCAGCACCTGCTGGCGTTCGCCCACGGGCGCTACCAGCCTGCCGCCAATGGCGAGCTGTTCCAGCAGGGCCTGCGGCACTTCGAGACCTGCCGCCGCGAGGATGATGCCATCAAACGGCGCAACTTGCGGCAGGCCAAGCATACCATCTCCGTAATGCAAGCGGATGTTCGCCACGCGCAAGGGACGCAGATTGGTCTTGGCCAGTTCATGCAAGGGCTTGATGCGCTCGATGGAATACACCTCGCCTGCTACCCGCGACAGCACGGCGGCCTGGTAGCCGCAGCCGGTGCCGATCTCCAATACCCGGTCCAGGCGGCCGCCATGGCGATTCTGGCGCATCAGTTCGATCATGCGCGCCACGATGTAGGGCTGCGAAATGGTCTGGTGATGGCCGATCGGCAGCGACGCATCGATATAGGCCTGGCTGGCCAGGCCGGGTTCCACGAACATGTGGCGCGGCACTGCCTCCAGCGCGGCCAGCACCTTGGCATCGGCCACACCCTGCTTGGCCACGCGCGCCACCATGGCCTTGCGCACCGCTTCCGAGGCCAGCGGCGAGGCATGATGGGAAGCATTGGTCTGGGTCACCGTCATGACGTTCCTGACGGCCGTGCGCGGCACCGGCGCGGCGCTCAGCAGCGGCTGGGCAGGCGCTACCGGC
>NZ_DBIC01000199.1:0-2900 GCF_002296545.1 Herbaspirillum sp. UBA812
TGCGCGCAGGGATATCGGCTCCACCTGCGGCCAGTGCGCCGCCGCGCCTGGTCAAGATGCGCAGCTTCGGCATCGGCGAAGGCTCTACGGTGCACATCAGCGTGGCCGCCGGCATCGCCATCCTGGCGCTGTGGTGGCTCATCGCGCAGACCGGCTGGGTGCCGCACCTGTTCCTGCCTACCCCTTCCGAAGTCATCAATGTGGCCCGGAGTATCTGGGAAGACGGCTACGCCAATGCCACCCTGACCGAGCACGTAGGCGCAAGCCTGCTGCGCATCCTGACCGCCGGCGTCATTGCGGTGTCGCTGGGCATCCCGGTGGGCCTGCTGATGGGGCTCAATCGCTGGGTCAAGGGCGTGCTCGATACCCCGATTGAATTCTATTGGCCCCTGCCACCGCTGGCTTACTTGCCCTTGATGATCATCTGGCTGGGCATCGGTGAGGCCTCCAAGATCACCCTGCTGACCCTGGCCATGTTTGCACCCGTGGTGCTGTCGGCGCAGGCGGGCGTACGCTCGCTGCCGCTGGAGCGGGTCAATGCGGCGCTCTCGCTGGGCGCGACGCGCTGGCAACTGCTGGTCGAGATCGTCCTGCCCTCGGCCCTGCCGGAGATCCTGACTGGTATCCGCATTGCGCTGGGCGTGGGCTGGAGCACCCTGGTGGCCGCCGAGCTGATTGCAGCCAATCGCGGCATCGGCTACATGATCATGTCGGCCTCCCACTTCCTGGCAACCGATGCGGTCTTTGTCGGCATCGCCTTGATTGCCACCTGCGCCTTCGCCTTCAGCTATGGCATGCGCCTGCTGGAACGCGCGCTGGTTCCCTGGAAGGGCAAGAGCTGAGGCCTGCAAAATACGTCATGCACGCGCGTTCAAGGAGCGATGGCGGGAACCGGCGGATCCTGATACGCCCGATCAATGCGCGCGCCCTTGCGCTGCCACTCCGCTTCCTTCTGCTGCCGATCTGCCTGCTCCAGCGCGAGCGCTTCCGGAAGACGCGTCTTCCATTCCCGTCTGTTCTGAGGGCCTACGTAGGCGCGCATCTCCTCATTCTCGGCCACCAGGTCATAGGTTAGAAAATACGCACCGGGATGGTGAATGTCCGTTCGGTTTTGATCCCGGGTCAGGTTGATTCTGAAGTACGCATGATCGGCGTAGAAACACCAACTGCTGCCAGCACCCAGCTTCATCCACTCTTCCAGATCAGGGACATAGTCCGGATCGAGGCAGCCCACCAGCGCCGCCTGAACGTAGCGCAGCGAGTCCTTTCCCTTGAGACGGGGAGCACCCCGCGAGATCGCATTGCGCCATCCGGCATCGCGAATGGATTGAATCAACCGGAAGAAAGCTTGCCGCGCTTCGTCGTGGCCCATCAGTTCGGGCGCCGTCAGACCGGCATAAATGTGCCATTCGGAGATGTTCTCCTCCGGATATCCGGTATCGTCAGTTCCGCTGATGCCGAGGACATACGGGATGGTCACTGCGTGGTCCGGCTGACCGATGACGATGCTCGCCAGGGCGTCCCGTGGCCAATCCATGCTGTAGAAATTCAGCCCTGCAGGGTGTTTGGCGACTTCAAGCTGCTTCGGATATTTTTCCCTGAGCTCATCAGCGGCTTGATTCACCCGGATGGCAATGCCCTCTCTCACGAAACCGTCTCTGGCATCGCGCTCGCTGCAAATGAGCCACAGGCCCGCCGACAACAAGAGCAACAGCACTGGCAACAGCAATTTCCATGACCGAAGACGCATGCCCCATTCAACCCGAGTTCCGCAAAAGCCCTGATCTTAAAGCTTCAATGGCGAGGCTGCCAGCCCGGCACCAGGACGGCTATTCACCCAGCGCGCAAGCTAAGAAGAATTTCGCAGTTTGGTCCGGCGCTGCATGACCCTATGATGTCCTCATCCTTGCCATCCGCTGCAAGGCCGATTCCCGGACCTCTTCAGACACGACCTCATGAGCACAATCTCTCCCGACCTCCTGCAACGCATCGCCGATGGGGCTGCCCAGCGCGACGCCCAGCGCGAACAACCCTTTGACGTCATCGCCGAGGTCAAGGCCACCGGTTTCGGCGCCGGCCGCCTCGACGCCGACTACGGCGGTGGCGGCGCGACGTTCGTCGAGACCCTCGATACGGCCATCCAGCTGGGTGCCGCCGATCCCAACGTCGCCCACATCTGGCGCAATCACCACGTCGCCCTCGAACGCCTGCTCAATGCACCGCTGCAGCATGCGGGCGTGCAGCGCCTGCGCGAGCGCGTGCGGGCCGGAGATCTGGTCGGCGCTTCCCACACCGAACTGGGCCAGCCCCAGATCGGTGGCAATGCACCGCTGGCCACGCGCCTGGTGCGCCAGGGCGATCACTACGTACTCAACGGCCAGAAGTTCTACTCCACCGGTTCGCTCTTCGCCGACTGGCTGCACGTGACCGTGTCGGTCGAGGATGGCCGCCGCGCCGTCGTACTGCTGCCGCGCCAGCGTGAAGGCGTGCAGACTCTCGACGACTGGCTCGGCATGGGCCAGCGCCTCACCGGCAGTGGTACGACCATCTTCGAAAACGTGGTGGTGGCCGCCGATGAAGTGGTCCTGCCGGATCAGGTACCGGCGCGCCAGGCCGTCTTCGGCTCGACCATCGCCCAGCTCTTCCTGACCTCGGTGATCGCCGGCGTGGTCAGCGCCGTGGCCCGTGACGGCGCCGCCCTGCTGGGCAAGCGCAAGCGCAATTACTACTACGCTCCTACGCCCTCGGCTGCACAGGATCCCATCCTCCTGACCGCCATGGGCGAACGCGATGCCGATGCCTTCGCCACCCGCGCCGTGGTGCTGGCCGCAGCCGTTGAAGCCGATCGCGCCTATGCCGCCCTGAAGGCCAATGCGTCTGATGCCGATGATCGCCTGCAA
>NZ_DBIC01000199.1:3186-3402 GCF_002296545.1 Herbaspirillum sp. UBA812
TGATGCCGATGATCGCCTGCAAGATGCGGCCGCTGCCGCCGCCCGCGCCAAGATCACGGTGGACCGCATTGCCCATCACGCCGCCACGGCGCTGTTCGATATCGCCGGGGCCTCGGCCACGCTCGCCCAGTTCAACCTGGATCGCCACTGGCGCAACATCCGTACCATCTCCACCCACAACCCGACCTCGCACAAGGCCTATGCGCTGGGCAACCT
>NZ_DBIC01000199.1:3721-5214 GCF_002296545.1 Herbaspirillum sp. UBA812
AGCGTGAACCAGGTCCGGCTGCCCACGCAAGGTTTCTTCTGAGCCTGACCCTGCCCGTAATACCCTGCGCCCGCCAGGGTTTTCATTTGGTTAGTTGTCCTATAAAGTAGACAAAAAACCAAATCAGGGACAGGCGCGGGCAGCATGAATCAACCAGCACCCACTCTGGCTGCGACAGGGGAGAAACCGGCCAGCGGTCGTCAAGGCAAGCCGCCCAGCGGCAACCCGTGGCGGCTTCCCCGTTCGTGGCCATGCCTGCTGAAACGGCTCGCACTGCTGGGCCTGTTGGCCGCTGGCAGCGTCTGCATGACTGCGCACGCCCAGCCGCCAGGCGCACCTGCCAAGCTGTTGACGGTCGGCGTCTATCAGAATCCCCCCAAGATCTTCTTCGACGGCGAAGGGACGGCCAGCGGCCTGCACATCGACCTGATCCGGCTCATTGCCGAGCGCGAGCACTGGCAATTGCGCTTCGCCCCCTGTGAGTGGCAGGCCTGCCTGAAGCAGCTTGAGGAGGGCCGGATCGACCTGCTGCCCGACGTGGCCTGGACCGAGCAGCGCGAAAAGATCTTCCAGTTCCCTTCCGTACCGGCGCTCTACAGCTGGTCCATCCTTTATCGCAGCCGCTCGGTGGCGATCAATTCCGTCTTCGATCTCAAGGACAAGCGGATCGGCCTGCTCGAAAACTCGGTGCAGGCCAGTTATTTCCGCAACCTGATCGACAACTCCGGCATCAAGGTCCACCTGGTCACGCTGCACAACGTCGAGAGCGGTTTCCGGATGGCGGCGGCGGGCGAGCTCGATGGGGTCGTTGCCAGCCAGCAAGCGGGCGACATGCTGGCCGACCGCTATCATCTGGCCGATACCAGCATCGTGTTCCAGCCGGTCAAGCTGTTCTTCGTCAGTGGCAAGCAAGAGGACCCGGAAGTGCTGGCCGCGATCGACCGCGCGCTCAGCCAATGGCAGGCCGATCCTGATTCCATCTATTTCCAGATCCTGCGCAAGTGGGGGCGCGGCAATACCAGCCTGCCCGCCCATGTCTGGTGGCTGCTGTGCGGCGCGCTGGCCTTGCTGCTGTGTGCCCTGCTGATCGCCGCCTACCTGCGGCGCGAAGTGGCACGCCGTACGGCACGGCTGCAGCAGAGCGAGACCTCGCTGCGCATCGCGGCGGCGGCCTTTCATTCGTCCGAGGCGATCTGGGTGCTCGACGCCGGGCGCAACGTGCTCGATGCCAATGCCGCCTTCATCGCCCTGACCGGCTACCAGCTGCACGAGCTGCCTGCGGAGGGGATGCCGCCCTGCCAGCGCGAGCAAGACCAGGAGGATTTTCGTGCCCGGCTATGGACGCTGGTCCAGCGCAACGGCAAATGGCAGGGAGAGATGCGGGTCTGGCGCAAGAACGGCGAAACCTTCTGCGCCATGCTGACCCTGACCGCCGTGGCCGATCCGGCCGGACACATCACGCACTACGTCGGCACCCAGATCGACATCAGCGA
>NZ_DBIC01000199.1:5508-9936 GCF_002296545.1 Herbaspirillum sp. UBA812
CGGCACCCAGATCGACATCAGCGACCAGAAGCGCTTGCAGGACGAAACCCGGCAACTGGCCTTCTATGATCCGCTCACCGGCCTGCCCAACCGCCGCCTGCTGCTCGACCAGATCGCCGCCGCCAGCTATCTCGGCCAGCCCTCAGCGCTGTTCTTCATCGACATCGACAATTTCAAGGATCTCAACGATGCCCTCGGGCATTCCATCGGCGACCGGCTGCTCTGCCGGATCGCCACACGCCTGCAGGAACTGGCTGGCGGGGCCCTGGTCGCCCGCCTGGGCGGTGATGAATTCGTGATCCTGCAGCAGCAGCCCCTGGCCTCGCCAGCCCTCATCGAAGAGAGCGCTTGCGGATTCGCGCAGCGCATCGTGGCGGCCATGGAGCAGCGCTTCGATCTGGACGGACTCAGTCATTTCGCGACCTGCTCGGTCGGCATCGCCCTCATGCACGGACAAGGCGCCAGCGTCGAAGACCTGTTGCGCCAGGGCGACCTGGCGATGTATGCGGCCAAGCAGAAGGGGCGCAATACCAGCTGCCTGTTTGACCAGGAGATGGAACATGCGCTGCATTTCCGCATCGGTCTGGAAAGCGACCTGCGACGCGCCATCGGCAGCAGCGAATTCCTGCTGCACTATCAGCCGCAGCGTGACCAGGCCGGCAACCTGATCGGGGTGGAAGCGCTGGCGCGCTGGAACAGTCCTTTCCGTGGCAGCGTCTCGCCCGCCATCTTCATTCCGGTGGCCGAAGCTTCGGGATTGATCCTGCCGCTGGGCCTCTGGGTGTTCCAGCAGGCCTGCCGGCAGTCGGTGCGCTGGAACCGCGAAGGCCGGCGGGTGCCGGTGGTCATCGCCGTCAACGTCAGTGCTGTCCAGGTCCGCCAGCCGGACTTCGTGAAGTCCATTCTGGAGACTCTGCAAGCGACCGGAGCCGATCCCTGCCACCTCAAGCTGGAGCTGACCGAGTCGGCCATGGTCGAGGATGTACAGGCCACCATCGAAAAGATGATGGAACTCAAGCAGCACGGCCTGGCCCTGTCACTGGACGATTTCGGGACGGGATATTCGTCGTTGTCGCTGCTCAAGCGGCTGCCGATCGACCAGCTCAAGATCGATCAGTCCTTCGTGCGCGAATTGCTGTTCGCGCCCAGCGACGTGGCCATCGCCAAGAGCATCATCACCCTGGCTGATGCGCTGGGGCTGGAAGTCATTGCCGAGGGCGTGGAAACCCGCGAGCAGCAGCAGTTCCTGGCGGCGCTGGGGTGTACGCGCTATCAGGGCTACCTGTTCGGCAGGCCGGTGCCTGCGGAACAGTTTGATGACGTGATGTGAGAGATGGGTTGCCGGCTCGAATGAACGCTTGAATGAACGCCCGAATTCAAGCCCGAATTCAAGCGCGAATTCAGGAGTGAATTCAGGCTTGATTTCACCCCTGAATTCGCGCGTGTTGCCTCATTCAATGAGTGGCGCGACGCTCCGCCATGGTCAGGTATTCCGCATGCAGGTGCGCCGCTTCCAGCACCTTGCGGCATTTGGCGCGCTCTGCCGGCATGGCCGCCAGTTCATGCTGCAGCAACTGTTCGATGATTTCGGCGGCCTCCATCGGTTCGGTCCCCGCCGTCTGCATGGCCAGCAGGCAGTTGCGGACCGTGGCGCGCACCAGCTCGGCGATCGGTTCATCCTGTTCCGACATCTCACACAGCCGCACGATGATGCCCAGATGTCGACGTGCGATGCTCATGGCATTGGTACACATGTCTCCCTCCTTGTTATGCAAACCAAGATAGGACGTGGCGATCCACACTGCCATCAGGCGTTTCCTGATTTCAACATCGACAAGCAGCGCGCCTTCCCGGGCGATGAAAAGCCGGCCTTGCCCAATCTGCTGCCGTGATTTTTTCATCGCGCTGCCTGTCACCCTAAACAAGAACACGTCTCATTCGTCAATCAGAGAGCGGGCCCTTCGGCTCGCGCCAGCACCGCTGGCGATCCCTCATTGCGACCACGCTCCTGACCATGACGACAAGAAAAACCTGCCGCACTTCCCCGCACGCCCGCGCTCTCCTGCCCTCTCCCGTGGCCCGTCCGCGCCTGATGGTGCAGGCGCTGCGCCTGGCCTTGCTGGGCCTGCCCGCCGCCGCCCCCGCCTGGGCGCAGACCACCACCGATGCCACGCTGCCCCAGGTCACCGTCACCGCCGGTCAGGAAGAACAGGCCACCGGCCCGGTCCACGGTTTCGTCGCCAAGCGCAGCGCCACCGCGACCAAGACCGATACCCCCATCACCGAAACTCCGCAATCGATCTCGGTCGTCACGGCAGACCAGATCGCCACCCAGCAGGCACGATCCGTCTCGGAGGCACTGGGCTACAGCAGCGGCATCCAGGTCTCCAATGGCGCCTTCGCCATTTCCGAAACGGCTTCGCTGCTGCGCGGCTTCCCCATCAACAATGGCGGCTCGCTCTACCGCGACGGCACCCTCACCGCCTCCAACGCCAGCTACAGCCGCTATGCGCCCGAACCCTACGGACTGGAACGCATCGAGCTGCTGCATGGACCGGCTTCGGTGATGTTCGGACAGAATGCGCCGGGCGGACTGATCAACGTGGTCTCCAAGAAACCGACCACCACCACCCTGCGTGAACTGCAGCTGCAGGCCGGCAGTTTTGATCGCAAGCAGGTGGCCGGCGACTTCGGGGGTGCGCTCGATGAAGGCGGGGTCTGGTCCTATCGCATCACCGGGCTGGCTCGTGACGCCGGCACCCAGGTCGATGGCACCGTCGATCGCCGCCTGTTCCTGGCACCGGCCATCACCTGGCGTCCGTCCGACCGCACCGAATGGACCGGCCGCTTCGAATACCAGCGCAGCGAAGGCCTGTCCAACAACGTCTTCCCCGCCAGCGGCACGGTCACGGCCAATCCCAACGGGCAGATCCCGACCAGCACGGCAGTGGGCCGCAGCGCCGACAACAGCGAGCGCTACGAAAACTGGTCACTCAGCTCGCAGTTCTCGCACCAGTTCAACGAAGTGTGGAGCTTCCGCCAGAACCTGCGCTATACGGATTACAACGGCACCCGCAACAGCATGCGCTTCGCCGCCTTCTATCCGGCCACGCAGTCGGCGACGGCCGCGCTGCAGCGCTGGCGACTGGGCACCGAGTCCGATACCTTCACCGCCGATAACCAGCTGCAGGCCGATTTCAGCACCGGTGCCGTGCAGCACAAGGTGTTGATGGGAGTGGGCTTCCATCACACCGCAGGCACGGTACGCGGTTATGTCAGTCCCAATACGCTGGCAGGTTACGTGCTCTCCAATCTTTACACGACCAGCTACGGCAATCTGCCCGCCGTATCCGAGAACTACAATCTGCGCACCGTGGATGACCAACTGGGCTTCTATCTGCAGGACCAGCTCAAGATCGCCGAACGCTGGTTTGTCTCCGCCGGCATCCGCCACGACCGCTCGCAACAGACCGTCAGCAATGCCATCGCGCGCACCCGGACCGAGCGCAGCGATCGCGCCAACACGCGCAACCTGGGGCTGGTGCATGAGTTGGCCAATGGCGTCTCGCCCTACCTGAGCTACACCGAATCCTTCACGCCCACCACCGGCACCAGTTTCGGCGGCGACATGCTCAAGCCTGAACGTGCCAAGCAATATGAAGCCGGGGTGAAATACGCACCCGTCAATACCAATGCGCTCTTCACCCTGGCGGTATTCGACTTGCGTCGCCAGAACGTGGCCACCACCGACCTGGCCCATGCCGGCTACTCGGTGCAGACCGGTGCGGCCCGCTCCAAGGGCGTGGAGCTGGAAGGCAAGCTGTCCCTCACCGAGGGCCTGAGCCTGACCTCCAGCTACAGCTATACCAACGCCAAGGTCACCAGCAACAACGCCACCAGCAGCAGCACCAACACCGAGGGCAAGGCCTTGCCCGGCGCGGCCAGACACAATGCAGGCGTGCTGGCGGACTATGCCTTCCGGCGCGGTGCGCTGGCCGGTGCCCATGTGTCGGCAGGCGTGCGCTACATCGGGCGTTCCTACGGCAATGCGCTCAACACCTTCGAGGTGCCTTCGGTCACGCTGCTGGACTTCGGCGCGCGTCTGGACCTGGGCCGCATCAATGCGGACTGGCGCAACTTCGAGCTGGCCTTCAAGCTCAACAACGTGACTGATCGCGTCTACGCCTTCTGCTCGGAACTCTGCGAGTATGGCGCGCGCCGCACTGGTCTCGTGCAGTTGACCACGCGATGGTAAGCACGCTGTCCGCCTGGCTGTGCCGCTTTGCGCCACGCCGCCACCACCTGGTCCTGCTGCATCGCTGGACCGGGCTGGCCATCGCCTTCTTCCTGCTGGTGGCCTGCCTCACCGGCAGCCTCCTGAGTTTCGAAGAGGAGCTCGATACCTGGCTGGCACCCGAGCTGCACCTG
>NZ_DBIC01000215.1:0-5231 GCF_002296545.1 Herbaspirillum sp. UBA812
GATCTGACGTCCGTGGCTGGGGGAGAACGGCCGGCCCGCCACATCCTGCCCAGGCTGCGGCAGGAAGGACGTGCTCACGCTCAGATACGGCACCAGCGACGGCATCAGCTTCCACGACACACCGGCGCGATGACTGAGCGCATGGGCCCGCGTGTCGGTGCGCACTGCCGTGCTCAGGTTGCGGGTGGTGTCGGTGACGCGGTCATAGCGGCTGCCCAGCGTCCAGACCAGTGCGCCGTAACGAATCTGGTCCTGCACGTAGAGCCCGGTCTGCTGCATGTCCTCCTGCAAGCGCGCGACCAGTTGCGAGGCCATGGCGATGGGCAGGCCGTAGACCGGCGCATCCAGGTCCAGACTGGGCGCGTTGCCGCGATAACGCTGCTCGTCCTGATGCAGGCGAGTCAGGTCCAGGCCCAGCACCACGGTGTGTTCGGCGTCACCCTGCTGCAACTGGCCTTGCAGGCGCGTATCGAGCTGGCTGCTTTGCAGTTGCGTGTCGTAGCGTGCCGCCATGCGGGTGAGCACGCTGCCACTGAGGCTGACCGGATTGAGGACCGAATACTGCGACCGCAAGCCGGCCTGGCGAAAGTCCTGTAGCAGCTGCCAGTTTTCATTCAGGCGATGCGCCAGCTGCCAGCCCAGCGACCATTGCTCGCCGCGCTGGCGGTCGATGCCGGGATCGCCCACCAGCGTGTGGGTGAGGCTGCCGTCGGCGTTGACGGCGGTCCAGCGGCTGCTGCCGTTGCGGTCCTTGAGGTAGTCGGCCAGCAAGGTGAGGCTGGTGTCGCTGCCCAGGCGCAGCTTGAGCGAGGGGGCCAGATACAGGCGGTCGTTTTCCACGGCGCGGCCATTGCCGTAACGGAACTGGGTATCGCTATCACGCACCAGCGCTACGAGACGCGCCTGCGCCTGCCCATCCTCAGCCAGCGTGCCGCTGAGGTCGGCGGCCAGCTGGCGCGCGTTGAAGGTCCCTGCCGACAGCACCAGTTCATCGGGCGACTCCGCGCCGGCCAGTTTGCTGATGCGGTTGACCACCCCGCCCGGATCGGCCTGGCCGATGGTGGCCGAGGCCGCGCCGCGCAGCACTTCGACCCGGTCCAGTCCATAGGCTTCGGTGCGGAACATGCCGAAGCCCGCCACCAGCTGGCGCAGGCCGTTGAGGTAGTTGCTGGTGTTCTGGGCATTGATGAAGCCGCGCAGGTTGAAGTAGTCGTAGCCGCGTGGGTCCACGCCATGGGTCTGGGTGTTGGCCCCCGGCAGGTAGCGCAGCGCGTCCATGACGCTGGCGGCTCCGCGTGCGTCCATTTCCTCGCGCGTGACGACCGAGAGCGATTGCGGGATCTCCAGCAGCGGGGTGGCGGTGCGGGTTGCAGTCTGGCCGTGGGTGGCGGCGTAATCTGGCGGCCCCTCGTGCATCGCCAGAGGGTCGGGACGGCCGATGATGACGACCTGTTTCAGGCGTTGGCCCTGCTCGGGGATGAGGTCATTGCCGGAACGCGTCGGCCCCTGCCATTGCAGGCCATAGCCGCCGCCCGGGGTGCGCACTGCCCGCAGTCCGGATCCGGCCAGCAACTGCGCCAGGGCATCTTCCACCGCCAGATCGGCATCGAGGGCGGGGGCGGTTCGGCCCTGCACCATGTCCGGCGCATAGGAGAGCGTGATGCCGGCCAGACGCGCGAACCGGTTCAGGGCTTCGTCCAGCGGTCCGGCACCGAGCTGGTAATGGCGATGCACTGCCCTCGCCTCCTGCGCCCAGGCGAGTCCGCCCAAGCCCGGCACGGCACAGGCCAGCAGCAGCCCGAGCACGAGGCAGGGGCGGCGCAGACGGTCAGCGTGCAGTCGCGGCGGGATGAGGGCGGGCATGGAAAATGACAAGAACATTCACTGGTTTCATGAGGTATGCCGAAGCAGGACCCCAAAACCCGCAATCCCTGCCAGAAAATTCTTATCGGCTGTTCAGCGCCGTCACCCGGACCCAGAAGCGGGTGCGCTGTTCGATGCGCACCGGCAGCGCTTGCGCCAGCGACTCCAGCGCCGCCTCGCCATCGCGCAGTTGGAACACGCCCGACACCTTCAGGGATGCCACGCCGTCCTCGCAGTACAGCCACCCGTGGCGATAGCGCGCCATTTCGGCCACCACGTCGCCCAGGCGCATGTCGCGCGCCACCAGCGTGCCATCGAGCCAGGCCGTGGGGTCCATGGCCGCCGCCGCAGTGGCTTGCCGCCGCAGGTTGCCGCCAGCATCGATCTCCACTGTTTCGCCGGGGACGATCACGGTACGCGTGCCCTGCCCCGTGTCCACGGCCACCCGCCCTTCGAGCAGGCTCAGGCGGGTCACGCCCTCTTGCTGACGCACGGCGAAGCGCGTGCCTAGCGCCTGCAGGCGGGCCTGGGCGGTCTGGACCAGGAAGGGACGATGGCGGGGCGAGAGTGCATCGCGGCCGGTATCGATGAAGATTTCGCCGCGTTCCAGCGTGATCAGGCGCTGATCCGCATCGAACTGCAGCTGCACGGCGGTGGCGGTATTGAGCGCCAGCTGCGTGCCGTCACCCAGGGTCACCCGGCGCTGGTCGCCGGTCCCGGTGGCGTAGCGCTGGCCGGCGAGGCTATCGAACAGCCCGGCCTGACGCGCGGCCAGGCCGGCCAGGGCTACGCTGCCCAGGCCCAGCGCCACCCCGCCCAGCCAGCGACGGCGCGACTGGCGGCGGCTGCGCGAGCGGTTCAGCGCCGAGAGCGGTTGCTGCCATTGCGCGGGCGCGACCGGCAAGGCCACCAGTCGCTGGAATTGGGCTTCTGATGCCATCAGCTCTGACCACACCGTTTCATGACGGCCATCTGCCGCGCGCCAGGCATCGATGCGGGCCTGCAAGGCGGGATCCGGCGCCACACCGGAGGGCTGCGCCCGCAGCTGGACCAGCCAGGCGATGGCTTGTTCCAGGACCGGATCAGGTGGGGCCGAAGGCATTGGATTGGCAGACATCAGCGTGAGAGGATGTGCTTCAGCTGGCTTGCCAGGCTTGCCGCATCAGGTAGCAATGGCGGATGGCGGCCGCCATGTATTTTTCGACGCTGCTCAGCGAGACGCCCATGCGCCGGGCGATCTCGGCATAGCCCAGGTCGTCTAGCCGGGACATCAGGAAAGCCTCGCGCGGCTTGGCTCCCAGGCCTTCCAGCATGGCGTCGATGGTGGCCAGCGCCTCCACCAGCAGCATCCTGGCCTCGGGCGAGATCACTTCCGGTGCCGGCAGATGGGCGATGGCCTCCAGGCAGGCGCGTTCGACCTCGTCGCGCCGGACCTTGTCCACCACCAGGCCCTGCGCGATACGGGTCAGCCAGGCGCGCGGTTCGCGTACTTCAGCCAGCACTTGCGGCTTGCCCAGCACCCGCAGAAAGGTATCCTGGGCCAGGTCGGCCGCATCGCTGCTGCTGCCCAGCCTGCGCCGCAGCCACTGCTGCAGCCAGCCATGATGCTCGCGGTAGAGCGAGTCGATGCGCTGGGCGTCGGCGGAGTGCGGGACGGGCATGAGGGAGCCGGCAGTTTCTAAATAATAATAATTCTCATTTTAGCGGCGGATATGAAGTTTGACAACGGCGGTGAAGACGCATCGTCTTTCAGGAAGGAGAAAAATCGCCGACATATGCATCACTTGCCATCTTTTGATGTGTATATGCATCTGCCTCCCGCCTTTCTGATTGCGGCAGTCCAAATGGACTAGTTTCTTTCCCGGCAAGCCCCGCTAGAATGCCGCTGGTAGATGAGTCACCCTGGAGGGGGGAAAAGATCGGCCCGCATAGCGCGGCGTCGGCAGCTCGGGGGGGACTCATCTGCTTTCTTTTCGCCGCATCCTCTGCCGCGCCTGCCTGAGTTCCATCCCTGCCTCGTTGTTTCCCTGCCCGGCGCGCTTCTCCGCCGACCCTCCGACAAACCGACGATCTTGCGGTTGCCCGACAAGGCATCCGCGACCTCGCCATGCTGCTGCGTGGCGGCCTCGTGATGAGAACGCACAGGCGCGGATTCCCGCCCGGCGGAAGAGGCCGGGAACGGCTGCCACAGCATGCTGTAGCAGCCGACCAGAAAAAAATTCTGTGCGGTTTGATTGGCCTTTTTTGCATCAAGCTCCCGCACCCGCGCCCGTATTCTGGACCCACTGGCCCCCGCGCAGCCATTCGTGGCCAGCCCCCACTCTCATCGTCATTCCCTTTTTTCTGGAGCAAGACATGCCTCTGAAGGATTTCAAGGTACTCACGTTTGACGTCGTCGGCACTCTCATCGATTTCGAAGGCGGCATGCTCGCCTACCTGCGCAAGGCCGCTCCCGGCAGCAAGATCACGGACGAAGATTTCCTCGCGGCCTATCGCGCCGCGCGCAGCGATGGCAATACCGGCTGGTATCCGGATGACCTCGAGCGCTGCTGGCATGTCATCGCCCCGGGGCTGGGCCTGCCCGACACCCCGGAGCTGGCGCGCGGCCTGCGCGATTCGGTGGCCGACTGGCCGGCCTTCCCGGATTCGGCAGAGGCGCTGCAACGCCTGCGCAAGCACTACAAGCTGGTCACCATGACCAATGCGCAAACCTGGGCCCTGCAACATTTCGCCCGCACCCTGGGCGAACCGTTTGACCTGCTGCTGAGCTGCGACGACGCCCTTTGCGAGAAACCCGACCCGCAATATTTCGCCTACGCCCGTGGCCGCTTCGAAGGCGCATGGGGCTATCGCCAGGCCGACAACCTGCATGTGGCGCAAAGCCAGTATCACGACATCGGCGTCTCCAAGCGCCTGGGCATCACCACCTGCTGGATCGAGCGCCGTCACGGCAAGTCCAGCTCGGGCGGCACCATCGCTTCCGAACACACCGTACCGGATTACCACTTCCACACGCTGGCCCAACTGGCCGATGCGGTAGAAGCGGGCCAATAAGCTTCACCTTCACAGCGGGCCGCAGAGTCCGCATTCACCGGCACGCAGCGCCGTGCCGGCTTGCATCAGTGCATTCGAGTCCAGGCGGGCCGCCATCGCCCCGCCGGTCTTATCACGCCTCAACCACACAGGGAGCCGCACCATGGACCACAACAGCAAGAACAAACTCGACCTGCTCAGCGCCAGCGACACCGCCGGCCTGATGGATTGCCTCAAGCGCGGTGCCAGCCGGCGCGACATTCTCAAAATGCTGCTGGCCGGCGGCATGCAGGCCACCTTGGCTGGTGGTCTCTCCACCAGCGCCGCCAGCGCCT
>NZ_DBIC01000020.1:0-139 GCF_002296545.1 Herbaspirillum sp. UBA812
CGGCGACAGGGTCACGCCCTGCTTTTGCGCCGCCGAGGTATTGACGTACAGCTCCAGGTTCTTCACCGGCGACGAGGCAATCTCGCCGGCCTTCTCGCCCTTCAGGATACGGGCCACGACCTTGCCGGTCTGGCGGCCC
>NZ_DBIC01000020.1:430-9932 GCF_002296545.1 Herbaspirillum sp. UBA812
CGACCTTGCCGGTCTGGCGGCCCATGTCGTAGAAGTTCACGCCCAGGGCGGCCACGGCACCGCGCTTGACGCTGCCGGTGTCGGAGGCGATCAGCGGGATCCTGGCGTCATTGCAGACCTTGGCCAGCGACTCGAAGACCGAGACCACGTTGTTGTCGGTGGTGGTGTACATCACGTCGATCTTGCCGATCAGGCTCTTGGCGGCCGGGGCCACGTCCACCGAACGGGGGGCGGCGGCTTCCACCAGGGTCAGGCCGGCTTTCTGCAGCTCGCCCTTGAGGTTGTTCAGGGCCGACACGGAATTGGCTTCGCCCGGATTGTAAACCACGCCCACGCGCTTGGCCTCGGGCACGACGCGCTTGATGACCTCGACCTGCTTGACCGGGTCCAGCATGTGCGACAGGCCCGTCACGTTGGTGCCGGACGGCTTCCAGTCCTTGACCAGCTGCGCGGCCATGGGATCGGCGATGGCCGAGTAGACGATGGGGATGCTCTTGGTCGCGGCCACCATCGGCTGCGCCGACGGGGTGCCGATGGCCACGATCACGTCGGGGTTGTCACCCACGAACTTCTTGGCGATCTGGCCGGCCGTACCGGCATTGGCCTGGGCGCTCTGGAAATCCCACTTCAGATTCTTGCCGGGCTCGAAGCCCTCGGCGATCAGTTCGTCCTTGGTGCCGTCACGCACGGCGTCCAGCGCCGGGTGTTCGACGAAGGAGGTGATGGCCACCACCTTCTCGGCGGCCAGGGCCGACGCGCAGATGGCGCTCAGGGCGAGCGCGCCGGCGATGGCGCGCAATGACTTCGATACTGCAAACATGGTCCTCTCCTCGTTCATGGTGGTCAGGCCTCGGCGTTCCTCTCGACCGGGCCCGTTATGCGTATGGGCAGATCTTGCTGCGTTGTTGCGTCGTTGCGGCCAGATACGGAAGATCCCGCATGGCAGCGGGATCTTCGGGCGATACCTGGTTTATTGCTTGATGACGGTCTTGGCCGAGCTCACCAGTTCCGGCGACAGGGTCACGCCCTGCTTCTGGGCAGCGGCGGTGTTGACGAACAGTTCCAGCTTGCTGCTGGTGGCCGAGGCGATGTCGCCCGGCTTTTCGCCCTTGAGGATGCGGCCGACGACCTTGCCGGTCTGGCGGCCCAGGTCGTAATAGTTCACGCCCAGGGCAGCGATGGCGCCACGCTTGACGCTGTCGGTGTCGGAGGCCACCAGCGGGATCTTGGCGTCGTTGCCGACCTTGACCAGCGCTTCATAGGCCGAGACCACGTTGTTGTCGGTGTTGGTGTAGATCACATCGACCTTGCCGATCAGGCTCTTGGCGGCCGAACCGACGTCCACCGAGCGGGGCGCAGCGGCTTCCACCAGGGTCATGTTGGACTTGGCCAGCAGTTCCTTCAAGGCCTTGACCACCACGGCGGAGTTGGCTTCGCCCGGGTTGTAGACCATGCCCACGCGCTTGGCGTTGGGGACCACGCGCTTGATCAGGTCGATTTGCTTGTCCAGTTCCAGCAGGTCGGACACGCCCGTGACGTTGGTGCCGGAGGCTTTCCAGTCCTTCACCAGTTGCGCGGCCACCGGATCGGTCACGCCGGAATAGACCACCGGGATGCTCTTGGTGGCCGATACCAGGGCTTGGGCCGAGGGGGTGGCAATGGCCACGATGACGTCGGGCTTGTCGCCGACGAACTTGCGGGCGATCTGGGCAGCGGTGCCGGTGTTGCCCTGGGCGCTCTGGTATTCCCACTTCAGGTTCTTGCCGGCTTCAAAGCCTTCTTCCTTCAGCTCGTCCTTCACGCCGTCACGCACGGCGTCCAGGGCCGGGTGTTCGACGATGGCGGTCACGGCAACCGATTTGTCTGCAGCCATGGCCGGGGCTGCGCAGACGGCAGCCAGGGACAGGGCGGCGACCATCGCGCGCAGTGTCAGCTTGTTGGTGTAGGACATGCAGTCTCCCTTGGAAAAATGTGAACGAAAAACCAAAACCCCGAAAAGACGCTAAGTCTAGCCTAGCGCCTGTCAACAATCAATTTGCATGAAGGCCCGCTGCCGCCCGCACTGGCAGGCGGGCCGGGCGGCTCGCATTGCGGGACATCCCCTGATCGGGATCAAGCAGCGCGCCGGGCAAAATGGGACGTGGGCGCTATAATCAGGCCCCATGTCTTCCCGCCTGCGCCCCTCCCCCACACGACTTGCCTTGCGCCGCCCCTGGCTGCGCCTGCAGGTGTGGACCAGCCTGGCGCTGCTGCTGGCGATGGTGGCCGCGCCCTGGTGGCAGCAGGCCGCCGCGCGCACCCTGCGGGACACTCCGGCCATGGCCATCTGCAGCGTAGGCGGCGGCGCTTCCGGCAATGCACCAGCGCATCTGGCGGCCAGCCATTGCCCGCTGTGTTGCGGCACACAGGCGGCCACGCCGGCACCGGATGCTTCCTTCGATACCACGGTCCTGCCGGGAATCAGCTATCCGCTGGCCGGTGGCACGCTACGCCTGCGTCCGCTCAGCCTGGCACCGGGTTCGCCCCGGGCCCGTGCGCCACCGGCCTGAACCCGCCGTCCCCCGGGGCCTTGGCGCCCACCCCTGCAGGCTGTAGGCCCGCATTCCAGACATGAACAGAACAACCAGGAATCACTGATATGAAGCATTTCGTCCAAAAGCTGGCCACCCTGGCCATCACCTCCGCCCTGCTGGCTGCCGCTCCGCTGTCGCAGGCCCATGAATACAAGCTGGGCCAGCTGGAAATCGGCCATCCCTATGCCCGCGCGACGGTTCCGGGACAACCGGCCGCCGGTGCCTACCTGAGCATCGAGAACAAGGGCAGCGCGCCAGATCGCCTGGTGGGCGTGTCCTCGCCGGTGGCAAAGTCCGGTGAAATCCACACCATGGCCATGGAAGGCAACGTCATGAAGATGCGCGAGCTCGAGGGCGGCCTGGAAGTCAAACCCGGCCAGAAGATCGCCATGCAGCCGGGCAATGGCTACCACATCATGCTGATGGGCCTGTCCAAGCCGCTGCAGGCAGGCGAGAAGGTGCCGGCCACGCTGATCTTCGAGAAGGCCGGCAAGGTCGACGTGACCTTCAACGTCGAAGACCGCAATGCGGCAGCGGCGGGCAAGGATGACATGAAGGACATGAAGGGCCACATGCACCACTGATCCACCGGGCAGCCTGAAACGGCAAGGCCGGCAGCGAGCGATGCTCCTGCCGGCCTTGTCGTTTTCAACGTGCCGCGATCAGCCGGCCAGCTTGCGCACCTTGGCCAGCAGCTTGGTGGTGGAGCGGTCATGTTCGAAGGCAATCGACAGCACCTGGCCGCCATAGGCCGCCACGGCCTGGCCTTCGGGGATGGCGTGCATGTCGTAGTCGCCGCCCTTGACGTAGATCTCCGGACGCGCCTGCTGCACGGCTTCCAGCGCCGTGTCTTCATCGAAGGGGACCACCAGCGAGACCGATTCCAGCGCCGCCAGCACCGCCATGCGGTCTTCACAGGTGTTGATGGGGCGGTCATCGCCCTTGCCCAGGCGCTTGACGGAGGCATCGGTATTGGCCGCCACCACCAGCGAAGCACCCTGGGCGCGGGCCTGCGCCAGGTAGGTCACGTGGCCGCGATGCAGGATGTCGAAGACGCCATTGGTCATCACCACCGGCTTGGGCAATTGCGCTACGCGCTGCTGGAGTTCGTCGCGGGTGCAGAGTTTGGATTCGAAGTCGGCCATCTTGATCGGGATCGGTTCGGGTGAGCGGGTGATTGATTGCAGAGTGCAGGATGAAAAAAGCCGCAACCTGGGTTGCGGCTTTCGTGATTGTACTGCCTTGCTGCCTGTGAAGGATTTTTCCCTGTCAGGCGGCCGCCGCACCCGGCGGCAGGATGCGCTGGGTCACTTCCTTGCGGTAGCGGTTCAGTTCCTGCACGTTGCTGAAGGTACGTTCGAACAGCAGCGACATGTTGTGCAGGATGCGGTCCACGACCTTCTTTTCCCACTCGCCGTCGAACTTGATCTGGTTGTCCAGCCAGCGTTCCAGCCATTCCGGATCCGGCAGGCGGCTCTGGACGGTGTCGTTGGGGAACAGCGCCTGGTTCACGTGCAAGTTGGTCGGGTGCAGCGGCTTCTCGGTGCGGCGCGCCGAGGCCATCAACACGCCGATCTTGGCGAAGGCGGCACGGGCCTTGTCGCCCACTTCGTTCAGGGCCTTCTTCATGTAGCGCAGGTAGGCGCCGCCGTGGCGGGCTTCGTCCTGGCTGATGATCTTGTAGATCTGCTTGATGACCGGCTCGGTGTGCCAGTCGGCGGCACAGCGGTACCAGTGGTTCAGGCGGATCTCGCCGCAGAAGTGCAGCATCAGGGTTTCCAGCGGCGGGGCGGGATCGAACTCGAAGCGCACGTTGTGCAGTTCTTCTTCGGTCGGGCACAGGTCCGGGCGGAAGCGGCGCAGGTATTCCATCAGCACCAGCGAGTGCTTCTGTTCCTCGAAGAACCATACCGACATGAATGCCGAGAAATCGCTGTCCCCGCGATTGTCGCGCAGGAACATCTCGGTAGCCGGCAGGGCCGACCATTCCGTGATGGCGTTCATGCGGATGGTCTGCGCCTGTTCGTCGGTGAGCAAGGAAGCGTCGAACTTGTCCCAGGGAATATCCTTATCCATATTCCAACGGACCTGCTCTAGCGATTTGAACAATTCTGGGTACAGCATCTCAGTATGTGCCTATATGCGTTAAGTGTTTGATTTTAACAAGATTTTCCAGATCCATACTAAAACGGTCAGGTTTCAGCAATATGACAGAGACCCGGCGCGGCTGCGCCCGGGGCCAGGCTCTGCCATGGCGAGGATCAGGGGGAATTTGGCTTGCGGGAGGCTGGCTTCTTGTTTTGCCGGGATTGTACAACAGCCGTCCGGGCGGGCGCGCTCGTATTTTCCGCACGCTTGGGCGCTTTCTTGACCGGTGGCTTCTTCGGCGCCGCCTTGGCCCCCTTGGCCGGCTTGGGAGCGCCAGCGGGCTTGGCTTTGACGCCTGCCTTGGGCTTGGGGGCAACTGTCTTATTTTCGCTACGCTTGGGGGCCTTCTCGGGCTTGGGCGGCTTGGCGGGCTTCAACAGCGGTTCCTGCTCAGCCAGGCCACCGGCCAGGGCGTTGCCGACGGCGTGCTTGAATTGCTCCTGCAACACATTCCACCAGGCATTGGGATTGGCGATGGCGGACTGGAAATCCGGGGCCGGCGGGACGCTGCCCTCGGCTTCTGCAGCGGGCTCGGCATCGGCCTGCGGCGCGGTGGTTTGCTCCTCTGCAACTTCAGGAGCGGAAGCCCCTTGTTCCTCTTCTTCAGGTGTTTCTTCGGGCTGGGCACCTGCTCCCGGCCACATCGGGAAACCGAAGGGGAAAGCCGGGGCCGCGCTACCCTCTTCCTCCGCCGGGGCCTCGGCCTGGGGCGTGCCGCGCGAGGCCATGATCTCGCTCATGGCCTGCAGGGTGGAGAGGGTGGCGCTCTGTACTTCCAGGGTCTGGATGGTGGCCTTGAGCATGTTCAGGTTCAGCTCCAGCCAGGAGGCCACGGTCTTCAGGTCGCTGATCTTCTTGTTGATGTCCTCCACCGACAGCGAAGGCGTGGCCATGGCGGGGGCGCCCATGCTGCTCCACATCTTCTTCATGAAATCGATGGTATCGGCTACCGAGCCTGCGCCCGGCATCTGCTCATGGTTCAACATTGATCGCTCCTCTTGTTGTGGTGTCGTGCTCAGCGTGGCGGGCGCTGCATCCGGCAGGTGCTCGGCAGTGCGGTCTGCTCGGCCGGGATGAAGCGCTCGGTACGGAATCCGAAGCCGCTGCCCTCATTGTCGAAGCGGATGCCGCCGCTGTCGGCGCGCTGCATCTGCATCAGGTAGAGCGGCTGGATCAGCTGGTGATCCTCGGCCCGCAAGGTCGCCTCGTGGAAGGCGTTCTGATAATGCGCGCCTTCCAATGCATATGCAACCGCCTTGGGATCGGTGCTCCTGGCTTTCTCGATAGCCTTGACCAGCATGTCGATCATCACCTGCATGCGCAGGTAGAGGTAATCGTCCTTGGGCTGCGGGTAGCGCTTGCGGAATTCCTGGTAGTAGGCGTCGCTGGGCGAACCCGGATTGCCGCCCGCATTGGGATGCCATTCCGCCACCGCACGCACCACGCCCACCCCCGCGTCCCCAATGGCCGCAGGCGCGCCCAGGCTGTTGGCATAGAAGGTATAGAACTTGGCCTTGAAGCCCGCATCACGTGCAGCCTTCACCAGCAGCGTCAGATCATTGCCCCAGTTGCCGGTGATGACGGCGTCGGCCCCGGCGCTGCGCATCTTGGCGATGTAAGGCGCAAAATCCTTGATCTTGCCGATGGGATGCAGCTCGTCGCCGACGATGGCGATATCGGGCCGCTTGGCCGTGATCTGCTCGCGCGCGGCCTTGGCTACCTGGCGGCCGAAGCTGTAATCCTGGCCGATCAGGTAGACCTTTTTGGTCGCCGGATCAGCCTTGATGGCTTCGGTCAGGGCCTGCATGCGCATGTCGGCACTGGCATCGAAACGAAAATGCCAGAAGCTGCATTTCTCGTTGGTCAGCGTGGGATCGACCGCCGAATAATTCAGGAACAGCACGCGCCGGTCGGGCTCGCGCTGGTTGTGCTTGTTGACCGCATCGATGAGCGCTGCGGCCACGGCCGAGCTGTTGCCCTCGATCAGGAAGGGAATGCGCTCATCCGTCAACTGGCGGAACTGCACCAGCGAGTCTTCCACGCCCAGCTTGTTGTCGAAGGTGGAGAGCTGCAGCAGGTGCTTGCCATCGGGCAGATTCACGCCACCGCGCGCATTGACGCGCTCGATGGCGTAGCTGATGTTGCGCACCACCGCTTCACCGGCATTGGCGAAAGGACCGGAGAGGCCATCGATCATGCCGATGCGCACCGGCGGCAAGGGTGCGGCAACGCTGCAAACAGGGGTGGAAACGGCGGCCAACGCCAGCAGGGCGGCCGGGAACATGCGCAGGGGCAGGCGGGAAGACAGGGACAGGTTCATCGATTCTGCAAGAGACAGCGGCAAAACCTGCATTGTACGTTGTTTGAAATGGCCCTCCTTTGCCCTGCGCCCCCACGACGCTCCTTGCATGATCCGATACACTGGCGGGCATGAGCGAAGTTTCCCGTCCCACCCGGCGCTGGCCGCGCCTGTTGATCCTGATTGCATCGAGCCTGGCACTGCACGCCGCGCTGGTGGACTGGGGCCGGCGCCAGATCGTGATGCCGGCCCAGACGCAGGAACAGGCCATCACGGTGGAACTGCGCCCGGTGCCGCCGCCGGAGCAGCCGGTGGCACTGCCAACACCCAAACCGGTACCACCGAAGACGGCCAAATCGTCCACTCCCGCCAGTCGCCCGGCACCACAGCCACGGCGCGCGCCCGAGCCCTCCGTCGAACCGCCAGACGAGCCTATCCGCGAGACCGTGGAACGCATCGCCACGCCCACCCCGGAAGCGCCGCAAACGGCCGCTGCGCCCTCCCCTGCGGAAACTGCGGGCCCGGCCTCGCCAGGCAGCGGACAAGGCAGCGGCACCGCCAGCACCGCGACCGGCAGCGGCGATGCGCCCGAGGCCGCCACCGGCAAGCAATACCAGACCAGCGCCCCGCCCAGCGTGCTGCTGGAATACGACGTCACCGGCACCAAGGACCAGCAGCCGGCCTACGGCCGCGGCAGCATCGCCTGGCACAACGAGGGCGATCACTACAAGGTGGAAGGCAAGGCCAAGGCGCTGTTCTTCACGCTTCTCAATTTCACCAGCGTGGGCGAGCTTGATGCCTGGGGCGTCTCGCCCGAGCTCTATACGGAACAGAAGGGCTTCAAGTCGGCCACCAACACCCATTTCAATCGCGAACGCAACGTCGTCAGTTTTTCCGCCTCCACCACCAGCTACCCGCGCCGGGGCGGCGAACAGGACCGCGCCAGCCTGATCTGGCAACTGGCCGCCATCGGTCGGGGCGATCCCGGCCAGCTCCAGCCGGGCGCGGTGATCGACCTGTTCGTGGCCGGCGTGCGCGATGGCGAAATCTGGCGCGTGCAGGTCTTGGGCCAGGAAAGCCTGACGCTGCCCGTCGGCACCGTCCAGACCTGGCATGTGGTGCGCCAGCCCAAGCCCGGCTCCTATGACGACCGCGTCGATATCTGGCTCGCCCCGCAGCATGAGTGGTATCCGGTGCGGGTGCGCTATACCGACCTGCGGCCCAATGGCGACTACACCCAACTGGACCTGTCGGGCCTCAAACCGGTGGACCAGTAAGACCAGATCCTGCAAGGCCTGTCAAAATCGGAAACAATTGCGCACAATTACGCGCCCGGACGGCAGAACCGCCCTCCGGCATTTTGGTCGTATTCCTTCATATGGCTCGGCATTGCCTCATCGCCGAGCCCCACAGAGACCAACACGAAGAGCTCGCCATGACATTTCTTTCATATCGCCTCAAAACCACCCTCGTTGCGCTGCCGCTGGCCGCCCTGATCGCCAGTGCGCCCGCCCTGGCCGCCGACGGTCCGCATCCGGTGGACAAGCGCCCCTTCAACCTGCCGCCTTCGGCCGAGCTGCATTACGCCATCACCGCCAAGCAAAGCGGCCTCGATCTGAAGGGGGAAGGCCTGGTCAAGTGGACGCAGAGCAAGACCGCCTACAGCGTCAACACCGAAACCCGCGCCATGCTGCTGGGCAAGATCCTGGAAACCAGCAGTGAAGGCAGCATCGACGCCTACGGCCTGGCCCCGTCGCGTTTCGTCGAAAAGCGCCTGCGCCGCGAACCGACCACCACCACCTTCAATCGCGAACAAAACAAGATCACCTTCACCGAATCGGCCGATAGCTTCCCGCTGCAGGGTGGCGAGCAGGACCGCACCGGCATCACCTGGCAGTTCGTGGCGATTGCCCGCGCCAATGCGGCCAAGATGAAGCCGGGTTCGGAGTGGAATTTCTTCGTGGCCGGTCCGCGTGATGCCGAGCAGTGGACCTTCAAGGTGGTTGGCCGCGAAAAGATCAAGACCGCCCAGGGCGAGACCGAAGCGCTGCACCTGTTCCGCAATCCGCCCCCGGACGACCAGGCCCAGAAACTCGACATCTGGCTGGCACCGAAGATGGAGTGGTATCCGGTGCGCCTGAAGTTCACCGATCCCAATGGCGACTATATCGAGCAGGTGCTGGATTCGGTCAAGAAAACCAACTAAGCTTGCCGCTATTGCAGGCGCGGGGCCAGGCCGGCAGCGATGCCGCCTGGCCCCGCGTGCTTTTTTCGCACCCATCACGCGCCTGATTCCCCCGATTCCGATTACTTGTTGAGCCCGACCATGTCCGCCATTCCCGCCATTCCCGCCATCGCCCCGACCCTCAGCACCCAGAGCGCCCTGGTGCTCTTCTCCGGCGGCCAGGATTCCACCACCTGCCTGGCCTGGGCGCTGTCCCGCTATCAACGGGTGGAGACCATCGGCTTCGACTACGGCCAG
>NZ_DBIC01000152.1:0-465 GCF_002296545.1 Herbaspirillum sp. UBA812
GTGCATCTTTCAGTAGGGGGTCGGCTACGCGGCCACGGTGGATGGTGTCGCTGCCGTGCAATTGCAGGCCCGCCGTATCGGCCGGGATCAGGAACAGCGAGATGCCGTCAGTGTCATCGGTGGCGCCGCTGGTGCGCGCCGAGACCAGGAATACATCGGCCGCTTCCGCGTGCACCACGACCGCCTTGTGCCCTTCCAGACGCCAGCTTCCATCAGCCGATTGGGTGGCGCGCGTGGCCACATGCGTGGGCGCGTAGTGGCTGTCGGCTTCTTCATGGGCCAAGGCGGCCAGCGTCTGGCCGGCGATGATCTGTTCCAGGAAGGCTTTCTGTGCGGGCGTGCCAGCGGCCGCGATGGCCTCGCCGACCAGGATGGCGCTGCCCAGCAAGGGCTCCAGCAGCAGGCCGCGGCCGATCTCTTCAAACACCACGGCGATGTCGAAACCGCCCCCGCCGTAGCCGCCAT
>NZ_DBIC01000152.1:756-3513 GCF_002296545.1 Herbaspirillum sp. UBA812
AACCCGCCCCCGCCGTAGCCGCCATCTTCCTCACGGAAGAGCGCGCCGATCACGCCCATCTCTGCCAGCTGCGACCACATGTCGCGGCTCATGCCGGGTGCGGATTGCAGCAGGTGCTTGCGGGCTTCAAAACCATACTGTTCGGTAATGAGACGGCGCAGGCTGTCGGCCAGCATGCGCCGTTCTTCGGTGTGCTCGAAATTCATGGACGTTTCCTCACAGGCCAAGGATCATCTTGGAGATGATGTTCTTCTGGATTTCATTGGAGCCGCCGAAGATCGACAGCTTGCGATTGTTGAAGTAATGCGCGGCCGCACCGGCAGCCGCTTCCGGACCCAGCGTGCCGCCGTCGTGACCTTCTTCCAGCGAATGCCACTGATACGGGCGCGCATAAGGGCCCATGGCGCGGCGGGTGAGGGCGGTGATTTCCTGGCGGATCTCGGTGCCGCGTATCTTGAGCATGGAGCTTTCTGCACCGGGCGCACCACCGCCGGCGACCGCCGAGATGACGCGCAGGTTGGTGGTCTTCATGTTCTCCAGATCGATTTCCACGCGGGCCATACGGGCCGCGAAGAGCGGATCGTCAGCCAGCGGACGGCCATGGCTGCGTTGCGTGGCGGCGATTTTCTTCAAGCGTTGCAGTGCGGCCACCGAGAAGCCGATGCCGGCGATGTTGGTGCGCTCATAGGTCAGCAGGTACTTGGCGCAGCTCCATCCGCGATCTTCCTCGCCGACCAGGTTTTGTACCGGCACGCGCACATCGGTGAAGAAGACCTCGTTGACTTCGTGCTCGCCGTCCAGCGTGATGATGGGGCGCACTTCCACACCCGGCGCGTTCATGTCGATCAGCAGGAAGCTGATGCCTTCCTGCTTCTTGGCTTCGCGGTTGGTGCGCACCAGGCAGAAGATCATGTTGGCGTAGTGGCCCAGCGTGGTCCAGGTCTTCTGGCCATTGACGATGTAATGATCGCCGTCACGCACGGCATGCGTCTTGACGGCCGCCAGGTCGGAACCCGCGCCCGGTTCCGAATAGCCCTGGCACCACCAGTCCTCGCCATTGAGGATACGCGGCAGCCAATACTGCTTCTGCGCTTCGTTGCCGTACTTGATCAACACCGGTCCCAGCATGTTGACGCCGAACGGCACCACGCGCGGCGCATGCGCCAGGCAGCACTCATGTTCGAAGATGAATTTCTCGATCACGGTCCAGCCGGTGCCGCCATATTCCTTGGGCCAATGATTGGCCAGCCAGCCGCGTTCGTTGAGGATGGCATGCCATTGTTCCATCTCGTCGCGGCTCAGGTGCTTGCCTTTGGCCACCTTGTCCGACAAGGCCTTGGGCAGCTTCTCGGCGAGGAAGGCGCGCACGCTGTCGCGGAAGGCTTCTTCGGCCGGGGTGAAATTCAGATCCATTCCAGTCTCCTTGGGGATGCAGCGAAGCGACGCTGCGCTTCAATAGATTTCAAACAGGCCGGCCGCGCCCATGCCGCCGGCGATGCACATGGTCACCACGGCATAGCGCGCACCGCGCCGCTTGCCCTCGATGAGCACGTGGCCGGCCAGGCGCGCGCCGGTCATGCCGAAGGGATGGCCGATGGAAATGGCACCGCCGTTGACGTTGAGCAGTTCTTCCGGAATGCCCAGGCGGCGCTGGCAGTACAGAGCTTGCGAGGCGAAGGCTTCGTTGAGTTCCCACAGGCCGATGTCTTCCATGCGCAGGCCGTGGCGCTGCAGCAGGCGCGGCACCGCAAAGACCGGGCCGATGCCCATTTCATCGGGCTCGCAACCGGCCACGGCAAGACCACGGAATGCGCCCAGCACCGGCAATCCCGCACGTTCTGCGGCGCGCGCTTCCATCATCACGCAGGCCGAAGCGCCGTCGGAGAGCTGCGAGGAATTGCCTGCGGTGATGAACTTGTCCGCGCCCATCACCGGGGCCAGCTTGGCCAGTGCCTCATAGGTGGTGCCGGGACGGTTGCAGTTGTCGGCCTCCACCGTCACCTCGCGCAGGCTGGTCTGGCCGCTGGCCTTGTCGGTCACTTGCATGGTGGTGGTGCAGGCCACGATCTCGTCGCGGTAGCGTCCGGCTTCCTGCGCTTCTGCGGTCTTGCGCTGGCTGGCTTCGGAGAAGCGGTCCTGGTCTTCACGCGAGATGCCGTAGCGGGTGGCCACGATGTCGGCGGTCTCGATCATGGGCAGGTAGAGGTCGGGTTTGTGCTCGACGATCCACGGATCCATGCCGCTGTCGCCGCTGTCGGTGGCGCTGCGGCTGCGAATCTGCGAGATGCTTTCCACACCGCCTGCGATCATGGCATCGGCGCCATCGACCACGATGCGGCCAGCCGCCATCGCAATGGCTTGCAGGCCCGAGGCACAGAAACGATTGACGGTGGTGCCGGCGATGCTGACGGGCAGGCCCGCGCGCACGATGGCCTGGCGCGCGATGTTGCGGCCGGTGGTGCCTTCCGGATAGCCGCAGCCGAGGATGGCATCCTCGATCTGGCCCGGATCGATGCGCGCACGTTCGACGGCGGCGCGCACGGCGAAGGCCGCCAGGGTCGGGCCGGGCGTGACGTTGAATTCGCCGCGATGGGCCTTGGTCAAGGGAGTACGCGCAGTGGATACGATGACGGCTTCCCGCATCATGGAATTCTCCTGGAAGGATGGTGCAAGGGGGAGACCGCCAAGGCGCGCGGTCTCCGGTGAGTCCGGTCCAGCGATCAGCCGGCCTGGTTCAGCGATTCAAAATTGGCGCCG
>NZ_DBIC01000237.1:0-21120 GCF_002296545.1 Herbaspirillum sp. UBA812
TGCGCCCCAACTGCAAGCGAATCGATATCCAAGACGTCGTCTGGCCCACATGTCTCCGGGACAGCCCAGTTCGCCTCCCGCAACGAGCCCTGTACCAGGCCGTCAATACCAAGAATGGTAGCGAAGATAGCCATGCGAATCGGCACGCCATTGTCGGTCTGACGGAAGATCGCCAAGCGTGCATCTCCGTCCAGGTCGGTATTGAGGTCATAAGCGCCCGGTCGGCTGTCGCGCGGTAGAGGATGCATCACGATAACGTCGTTCTTGCAGTATTGATTGACGACCTTTTTGTTGATTTCAAAAATGGACAGAAAGCTGTCAATGGTCTCGCCGGTCAGGCGTTCGCGCTGGATGCGGGTGGTGTAAATCACGTCTGCGCCTTGCAATGCACGCTCCAGCGAATCCGATACTTCCACGTCATGGCCACGCAAGGCGATCAGCTGCGTGATCTCTTCAGGCATTTCCAAGGACAGTGGCGACACCAGCGTGAAACGCATCCGGCGATATAGGGATAGCAGTTGAACCAACGAATGGGCGGTGCGCCCATATTTGAGGTCTCCCGTAATAACAATATGGCTGCCGTCGATCAGCTTGCCCAGGCGTGAGAATTCGCGCTGAATCGTGTACAGGTCAATCAACGCCTGGGTTGGATGCTCACCCGCGCCGTCACCACCATTAATTACCGGCACATGGGTGGCGCTGGCGAACTGCGCCACCGAACCCTGCTCGGGATGCCGTACCACCAGTACATCGGCGTAACCGCTGACAGTACGACTGGTGTCGCCGATAGACTCTCCCTTCGCCATCGAGGAATAGGTAAATCCGGTGGTATCACAGACGGAGCCGCCCAGGCGCATGAAGGCCGAGGCAAAACTGAGGCGAGTACGAGTGCTGGCTTCAAAGAACAAATTTGCCAGTACCGCACCTTCCAGCACACGGCTGACTTTGCGTCGCTTGGCGATGGGTTGCATGATGTCGGCAAGTGCAAATAAGCGCTCACTGGACTCGCGACTGAACTGTGCCACCGACAGCAAATGGCTCAAACGACCAAAGCCCCGGGGCGGTACCTCCTTGCCTCGCAGTGCTGAAGACCCAGACTCTTCACGCCTGGCGCGGAGATCCCCGGCCGCCAGAATCTCCGAAATAAAACGCCTTGCCATCTCAGGCATGGCCGGCCCTGGGCCTGGCCAACTGGCCGCAATCGGAATGGAACGTGATCGTGGCCAGCAGCCTGATGGGCGTGGTGATCCAGGGTGCACAGGCAGGACTGAACGTGCTGGCCACCGAAATCTATCCGACCGCCATGCGCGCCACCGGGGTTGGATTCGCACTGGGTATCGGCCGCATCGGATCGATCTGCGGACCGCTGGCCGGCAGCCTGATGCTGGGATGGCAGATGGACGTGAAGCATATCTTCCTGATGGGCATCACCCCGGCGGTGATCGCAGGGCTGGCCATCGTCTTCAATCGCCGCGCCGAGACACCCTGCACCGACTGACGCGCGCAGGCAGGCGACCGGTTGAAACAGCGGCGGACAGGTGTGAACCTGTCCGCCGCTGCGCCATGAACCTCAGTCCGGGGACCAGTTGCCATGCAGGGACATGCGCATGCGCAAAGGGATCTGGACCCGCGCCACCGGTCCGGCAGACAGATCGCGCGTATCCAGGATCACCAGCTCGGCCGCGCCGGTGCGCAGATGATTGAGCAGGCTCAGCAGGAAGCCGTCGCCCTCGGGCGCGTCGGCGCTGCGCGGCACGAAGACCGGTTCCTGGAAGCAGTGCGCATCCCCCGCAAACCAGGTACGGGTCTCCCCGGTGCGTACGTTGACGTGGGCCAGCTGGTTGAAGAACTGGAACGGCGGCGCGCCCAGCGTGGCGGCATCGAAGGGCAGCGTCGGATCGAAGGCCAGCATGAAGCCATGCTGGTAGGGATGGCCGCTGTAGCGTTCGTCGCAACGCGGGAACTCGCAGGGGAACGTGGTCAGCGGTTCGGGCAGGACCTGATCGCTGTCGGCATCCAGGTCAAAGGTCCAGCGCGCCAGGCTGGATTTGAGCGTCTCCGGGGAAGGGACGAAACCGTCGGCCTGCGGGAAGAAATAGAACACGTTGCCGCTGGTGACGGGCATGTCCAGGATCAGCTTGCGGCCCTGCTCATAGGCGTTGAGCGTATGGCCCTGGAAGCCGTCGGCCGGACCATGGAACCAGCGCACATCGCTGGCCTTGCCATCGCGCGGCAGCACGCCGAACAGTCGCGGCAGATCGGGTTGCCACTGGAAGTGCTGGCCGCCACGCTTCATCCTCTCCACGTCCACGGTCAGGGGGATGATGGGGAAGATCACGTAATTTTCCGTCACCGCGAAATCATGGATCATGGCCGCGTAAGGCGCCTGGAACCAGGTTTCGCGGGTGAGCTTGCCGGCCGCATCGATCTCGTAATAGGCGATGTCGGGGGTGCCGTCACCCTTGGCCTCGTAGGCGAAGCACAGCATGCTCCCGGTCTGCGGACAAATCTTGGGATGGGCGGTGAAGGTCGCCGATTTCACCTGGCCGTGGAAATCCCAGACCCCGAGGGTGTCCAGGGTCACCGGGTCCATGGCATAGGGCAGGCTGTCTTCCTTCAGCGCCAGCAGTACCCCGGCATGCTTGATCACGGTGGTATTGGCCGTGGTGTTGTCGCGGGCTGCCTCGGGCGCATTGGTATGGACGTTGCGGTAGATGCCATTGAGCGAGCGCCCGGCCTGGCGCTGCGCCTTGAGTCGCTCGGTCTGGACGTAGCGGCGGGTCAGGCTCACCTGCCCCTGGCCGAAGCGAAAGGCACTGACCATGCCGTCGCCGTTGAAAAAGATGTCCTGGCCCAGCATCGGCGGATAGGCCGGATCGGGCGAGACCTGGTAGAAGCAGCCCTGCAGCTGCGCGGGCAACTGGCCTGAGACTTCCAGCGCCTGCACGCTGCCCTCGACCCGGCTGGGACGATAGAGACCCTGGAACTCAGGGGTGGCGGGATATTGTAGAGACATGATCTGGCTTCCTTGTGGAGAGGGGAGGAACTTCAGTGCTGCCGGGACTGCGGCGACTGGATGCTGACCCAGTGCTCCATGGTCATCTCGGCGACGATCCAGTCGCTGTTGAAGCGGCCGATGCCGCTGTTTTTCTCGCCGCCGAACATGTTGTTGGGATCGTCGCAGGGGGAGATGGCATTGACGTGCGTCATGCCCGCGTCGATACCCTGTGCAAAACGCACGCCGCGCGCTTCGTCGCGTGTGAAGACACAGCTCGACAGGCCGTATTCGGTCTGGTTGGCCAGGTGCAGCGCCTCGGCCTCATCGGCAGCCTTGATGAGCGGCGCGATGGGAGCAAACTGCTCAGCCTGGGCCAGCGGCGAATCATTGGCCACGTCCACGAAGACCTGCGGCGGCAACACCAATCCTTCTGCCTCGCCACCGAGCACCTGGCGCTGACCGGCCTGGCGCGCGGCTTCCAGCCGGCCCTGCGCGGCCTGCAACTGGCGTTCGTTGATCAGCGGGCCGATCAGGGTATCGGGATCATTGGGATTGCCATGCTTGAGCGCCCTGGCCTTTTCCACGAAGGCATCGACGAAGCGCGGATAGAGGCTGGCATCGACGATGATGCGATTGCTGCTCATGCAGATCTGCCCCTGGTGCAGGAAGCGCCCGAGGATGGCGCCATCGACTGCGCGCTCCAGATCGGCATCGTCCAGCACCACGCAGGGGGCGTTGCCGCCCAGCTCCAGTCCGACGCGCTTCATCGTTGGCCCGGTCATGGCCAGCGCACCGATGTGGCGGCCAACCCGGGTTGACCCGGTAAAGGAAATGAATTTGGGCGTGGGGTGCAGCGTGAAGGCATCGCCAATCTCGCTGACTGCACCGATGACGACGTTGAGCAGCCCGGGCGGCAGGCCGGCCTCTTCATAGATCTTGGCCAGCAGCAGGCCGCCCGTGACCGGTGTGTCGTCAGCCGGCTTGACCACCACCGCATTGCCGACGGCCAATGCCGGTGCAATGGAACGGTTCGACAGATGCATCGGCCAGTTCCACGGACTGATGACTCCGACCACGCCCAACGGGCGCCGATAGACCCGACTTTCGCGGCCAGGGATATCAATGGGTAGGATGCGGCCGTGCACGCGTGGGGGCAAGGCGGTAGCGGCCAGCATGCCCGACTTGACAGCAGCCCACTCGATCTCGGCCTTGATACGGGTGCTGCCGGATTCGCGGATCAGCCAATCCACGATCTCGGCGTGGCGCTGGTCCATGATGGCGGCGGCCCGCAAGAACAGGGCCGCCCGCTCCGACGGCAGCACCGCCGCCCACGCAGGCTGCGCCTGGGCCGCGGCGGCATAGGCGGCATCGAGGTCACTCAGGGAAGCCTGGCGGATCTCGGTCAGCAATTGACCGGTATAGGGATCATGATCTTGCAGCAGGCTGGCGGCAGTGCCTTCACGCCACTGCCCGCCGATGTACTGGCCGGTAAAGCCTCGGTAGTGCGGCAATGTCTGGTGGTCTTTCACGGTGGTCTCCTTGATTGTCATGCGCCGGGATGGCGAAAGAGTCCGCGCCGGACCGTTGCCGTGCGCGAACCGGATAGCGCGGGCAGCCAGGATGGATCAGGCTCCCGCCTAATAATGAACGGCATCGTTCACTTAAAAGATGGTAGCACAGCCCGTGATAAAATGTACGTATACGTTCATATATAAGAAAAGGATCTATCGCGATGCGGGTCAAAACCGTGGAACAGCGCAATGAATTCATCGATGCTGCAGGCCACCTGTTCATCCAGCAAGGGTATGCCGCCGTAACCATGGAGGCCATTGCAGCGGAGGCGGGCAAGTCCAAGGTCACTCTGTACAACTATTTTTCGAGCAAGGAAGAATTGTTCGAGGCCTTCGTCGTACAAGCCGGTGCGGGGGCGGTGGAAGAGCTGACCAAGGTCTACGTGGAAGAGGACAGCGCCCGGGATATCTTGCAGCGCCTTGGCCTGGCGCTGCTGCGTCTGGTGTCGCGGCCGGATGTGATCGCATTGGACCAGCTCATCATCGGCGAGGCCAAACGCTATCCAGAACTTGCGCGTATTTTCTTCAAGAATGGTCCCAAGCGCACAGTCGATGCGCTCGCAGAAGTGATGGCGCTCTGCATGGAACGTGGCAAGATCACCGCCTCTGATGCCCAACTGGCAGCCCTACATTTCAAGGGGATTTGCGCTGGCGACTTGATCGAAAACCTGATGTGGGGAACCATAAATGTACCTACAACAAGAGAATTGCAAAGAATTTCAAAAGACGCGGCGAATGCATTTTTAAATGGGTATCGCTAAGCACAATGACTGGATCAACGAGGACATATTCCTCGCCGATCCCGCAAATATGCGGTGGTTGCTTCTCGCCGATTACGGAAAAGGTATTGGCTGCTCAGCCGTACAAAGGCGGGAGCATTCCGCCGAAGAGAAATGCTGTCACTGACGCAGCGACAAGCAAACCTGCAGATATTTTCCCTGGCGAGACACACAGTCGTGTCAAGAGGAACGCCCTAGCATTGAGAAGGATAGCCCCAGGCAGTATGGCAATGGCTGGATACAAAATCCCTCCCCACCCCACGTCGGTAGCATCATTCAAGAATGCCAGCCCGAACAAGGTGAATAACGCCGGTGCAAAAGGCAAAGCGATGTCGGAGGGTAGCAAAGTCCCGCGTCGGCCAAGAGCGCACCAAGGTATGATGAGCATCAATAGGAGCGCCAGAAAACTAACACCCAGACAGATGTATATCTGCATGATCTTAGTCGTTTTCTCAGGGGCGGCTTCTTCTGGCAGATCGTGGACTTTGCATCGTATTCGTCATCGTTCTCAGAAACATAATGCCGGCAACTTTAGCCAGAGAGCTTTCAGCGCCTCACAGAATTGCAGACCATTTTTGGAGCTGGCAGCCCAACGAGCAAATGCGTCTGACAAGCTAATTTCTGATTTTTTTTCATGTCCTCGACAACGGACTACATCACTTTCGCCTCGCATTTGTCGAGCGCCGCCAACATTTTGGAAATGGCCGTCCAGCGTAACCATAATTCGCATTATTGCCAACGTGCATTTGCGTATCAACCCTCAGGAGCCTGTCGGTTCAAGTGACACCGCGCGTAGCAGTGTGCCGCAATAGAAAATCAACGGCTCACCTTCCTTGTGCGCCAGCCGAAGCACTCGCCCCACAACAATTGTGTGGTCGCCTGCTTCGTGGCGTGCATACATTTCGCATTCAAAGCGCGCGTGATAATTCTGCAAAAGCGGAAGGCCATGCAGGCCCGTTTCGAGTAGGACATTCGCAAATCGGTCTATATCTCTGGCAGAAAACTGACGACATATCTCACCCTGTCCGGCTTCGAGCACATGAACAGCGAAGTGGGTCGCGACGCACATTGCCTGATAATTGCGAGAACTGTTCGCAATCGACCATTGGACTAGCGGTGGGTCCAAAGACAAGGAAGTGAAGCTATTACATGTCATGCCGATCGGCGTTGCCCCGTTGCCGCCAGCAGTAACCACAGTTACACCGGTAGTGAAACGACCGAGGGCACGGCGAAAATTTTGGGAATCAAAAGAGGCTTGGGTCATGATAATGGGATTGGGTCTAGCCTAGGTCATGGCATCAATTCGGATGACCTAAGCTTGAAGAAAGAAGGCTGACATTTTTTGTGGCAGGCGGCAGCTCCCACTTTCGAATAAATCAAGCCAAGCGGATCAGCTGCCTCATTGCCATTTATAAAGGACCTAAGAAAAATAAAACAGACGTCATATATGGCAACCGAAAGACTCCCCGGGCCTCACCTACTTCGACGGGCGTGAACAGGCCAACTCGGCCAAGCATGGTTCAAGGGGCGTCCTGGCCTGGGTTGCGGAGATCAGAGCGCTTTGCGGTGACGCCTGGCCGAGCTATATGTGTGAGTTTTCAGCTGTCTCACACATATGAATTCGGCCCCAATTGGCCTGACGCAGCTCGTTTAACTTCGCAATCGCACTACACCGTCCGATTGGATTTCTCGCGCTGCGCCATGGCTGCCACGTGGACTGCTCAGAACGCGTAACGGGTAGGAGTCGCGCCTATTGTCATCCACTGCCATTCAGTAAACTCGTCGACGTTCGTTGTGCTGCCAAAGCGTGACCCGTTGCCCGATTGACCCATGCCACCCATGGGGATGCCGGGCAGATCAGAAATGGTTTGGTCATTGATATGGACCATTCCGGCTCGTATGCGCTGCGCCACACGAAGCCCACGCTCGAGCGACGCCGTTTGTACGGCGGCGGAAAGGCCGTATTCCGTATCGTTAGCCAACTGAATTGCGTGTTCTTCGTTCTCTGCGATGACGACGGGCGCCACCGGACCGAAGATTTCCTGCTCATAAGCAGCCATTCCGGGAGTTACACCGGACAAAACTGTCGGACGGTAGTAAGGATGCGCATACGTGCCGCCGGTTATGATTTTCGCGCCGCTTGCAACACTGGACGTCACAAGATCATGTATGCGCTCAATTTGCCGCCTGTTGATGATTGGGCCAATGGCGACATTCTCTTCGAAAGGGTTGCCTACGGCCAAGCGCTCGGTGTGATCGCGCAGTAATTCAAGGTAGGTCTTTGCAACGCTCCGCAGCACAATATGTCGCCCAGAGGCCATACAGATCTGTCCTTGGTGCAGGAACGAGGCCCACGCGCCCGCCGAAGCGGCCGCTTCGAGATCGGCATCATCCAGCACGATGAACGGACTTTTTCCTCCCAATTCCAGTGACACCTTTTTGACGTGTTGGCCCGCGAGCTCGCCTACACGACGGCCTACCCGCGTCGAGCCCGTGAACGTCACAAGCCGTACCGCCGGCGCGCCTACTAACGCCTCCCCAACATCAGCCCCGCCGTTGACGATCTGAAAAACGCCTTCTGGCAGCCCGGCCTCGGCGAAAATCTGTGCCAACACAACCCCTCCGGTAATCGGAGTCTGCGGGTCCGGCTTCAGCACGACTGCATTTCCGAGTGCCAGAGCTGGCGCAACCGATCGCATCGCCAGCAGCAGAGGAAAGTTCCACGGCGTGATGACACCCACTACGCCGAGCGGCACGCGGCGCGCAATACTCAGACGTCCGGAATTTGCTGAACGGAGGACGTGCCCCTCCGGTTCGATGAAAAGCGCGGCAGAATGAAACAATTCTCCGATCGTGCCTTGCAGTTCCGTTTCTGCCTTCGCACGCAGGCCGCCGGTTTCACGAACGATCCATTCGATCAGCGTGTCGTGATTGTCCTGGAGGAGCGCGGCCGCGCGTTGCAATATGCGCGCTCTAGCCTCAGGGCTCTCGCTCTGCCACGTGAGTTGGGCACACTTTGCGCGATCAACTGCGTCGAGGACGGATCCCGGTGTGCTGCTCCCGACCGTGCCGAGCGGCAGGTCAGTTGCAGGCTCGCGAACCTCGATCAATTCTCGCTCGGATGGTACCCATCGTCCTTGAAAAACACGACCAGCCCAAATGCCAGGCGAAAGGATACCTTCGGCATGCAATGGCTGGTCAATGGTTGTTCTGACGTTCATAAAATTCTCCTCATCATCAAATTGCATTGCACCAAACGTCTTGCAATGGTTTAGCTAGCGCAGTCATTACTCCCTGAGCAACCATCGCTGGCTCGCTCATGCGACCGCAACAAACTAATCACCCGAGCCACATGCGCCCGGTGCTCTTGACTCACGGACGTACTGCCCTGATGTGCTCTCTTCTACACCCTGCGAAAGGAATACCTTTATCTCGCCCGTAAATCAGCCAAGCAAAGGACGTTTACTTTCGATTTCCTAAAACGCGAAGCTCTGTATGGCTCGCGTAGGGGCAGAAGGAGAAAGGATTTGGCCTGCCTCGTCCGCACCCATGCTCGGAAGGCTACGCTTATTAAATTCTTAAACCAGAGGCCAGATTAAAGCGCTTGATACAAGGCTCGCTGATCGCCACGCAGTTCTCTGCGAGCAGGCCGGATGCGGCATATTTTCTACAGATTGGTTTTTTCAACATGACGGACAGAGAAGTCCGCAGACTAGGCAAGTTAGCGCGAAGTTATTCCGCTCGATAGGCCAGAAGCACGGTGACGAACATTTATCCACCTTGTTTTCTATTGAGTGACGAGGTGAAATGGCACCGAATCCTAGAGAGAATTCACATGATTTTCTCGGAAGGGCGGCTTTTAACCATCGATCAACGTGTGATTTGGTCATGCCCGGTCGAATTGAGTCATGGATGCCTGAGGGAAAACGCGCGCCGCCTTCCGGGATCAGGGAGGCATCCGAAGATGGTGAACGCAGCAGAGGACGGGATGCGATCGCGTACTCCTTTTTTCATCTTCAGCGGCGCTGCCACATGACACCAAGACACAGCAGCAACTCAGAGCGATCCAGTGGCGGCCATCCCGCCTTGCCAGTTTTTCAAACGTTTCTTAATGAGACTCTATGAACCAGATGTAGCTTGATCTTAGGAGGAAGCCCTTCCTGATCTGTGGATGCAACATAGGAAGCGGTCGTTGCATCGAGCTGGAACTTACAAACGTGGATAGTAACTTCATGCAAGCGCCTCCTCAAAGCTGCAGCGTGCATCCAGCGGTCCCTCACTTCTAGTGTCAGCTAACAGCTGATCGCCGACCACTGAGGCGTAACGCGATTATCGAAGCCGCCACGCAACGTGCTGGAAAGAACCAGATCGATTTTCTCCGCGTATTCATTGATACATCCTAAGAAAACCCCCAAGCGCAGTATGCAGAAAGCGATCTTCAGTCGATACGCATAAATAACCAATATGAGATGCGCCTTTCCACATTGAATCGATTCCGTATGAGATATCGATCAAGCCAAGCACCAGCCGGAATACGGCAATTACAAGGAGGAGACATGAAACTATTCAACAAGCTTACGGGTGCTATCACAATAGCGATCTTTACTCTAGGATGCTCATCGCTTTGCGCAATGGCATCAACTGACAACCAACAGAAGGCTGAGGAAACCAACGCTGCAAGCGGGGCAGGGAGCATGCCACTCACGGACGAAAATCCCTTCCCCTCCCGTAATGTCTCGACATCTTCCAATCAAAATCTCACTCAGGTGCAGACAGAAACAGGTCAAAGTCCATCCATGGCTTCCGGCGTGACTCCCCTGCCGCCAAGCGAGGGGCAACTGCCCAGAAAGGGACCGCTTAGCGGCATCGGCGATGCGCTTGAAGACCGCGGAATCAAGCTTGGCCTGCGGTTGACAAACTTATCTGCCGCGAACCCTTCAACTGGCATCGCGACCGGAAAATCGACCGACTACTTCACACTTTTTACGGGTGCCGATGTCGACTTGCAGAAGTTCGCGGGGATTCCTGACACGCAATTTCATTTTATTTGGGCCTGGGAACCGCCTTCTCACAATACAGTAAATTACACCACTCAGACCGGATCGGCCTTCACGCCGCTTGTTTCCCAGACCACCACCAACGACCTGATCAAGTTCACACTATCGCATGACCTGTTTGAAAAACGTCTCCACGTTGAGTACGGTCGCATGAATCTGACGGACAATTTTTTGGTGCCGACGATGTGCGCAGGATGTGTGGCGTCGACTCCCGCAATAACCCTCAACGTGCCAGGCATCACAAAATCGTTGTGGGGAGCACGGCTCGCGTACTTGCTCTCGCGCCATACTAGTCTGGGGTTCGGCGTGGTCGAAGACAACTCCACGCTTTACATGAACTCCACTGGCTGGAACTGGAGTACCCGGACCAGAACGGGGGTTATAGGTATCGCAAATGTTACTCACAAGACGGATTTCTCCGACACCCGGTATCCCCTCAATGCCGAAGTCGGGGTATATCACAATACGAGTCCTTACACGGACGATCTGCACAATGTGGATGGCTCGAGTCAGATCCTCAATCCTTCTGGCAGCGCCCTCAAACACGGCAACGGCACATGGGGATTCTATGGCCAGGCAAGAAAAGTCATCTGGACCGCTCCTGGCGCAAAAGGCCCTACCCCTCCTAACGTCGCACTGTATGGCGGCGCATTTATTACGCCCGGCCCTGGCCAGTCCTTTCCGATCGAAGCGTATGGCGGAGCCGAGTACGGCGGCTTTCTCAGAGACAACCCTGCGGCGCTGGTGGGATCGATCATTCGTTATATCCAGTTGAGCAGCGGGCGCGCGCTTTATGAACAGCAGCTCAGTACGGTGAGCGGTTGGAGCAGTGACGGCGTTAACCGCAACACATTCTCTTTCGATGTACACGCACAGTACGGGCTCGCTCCCGGGGTACTCGTCAATGGCTTTGCTCAATATCTTCTGCACCCCAACAGAATGCACCCATTGGCCGCCACCGGTTCCACCCGCAGTGGCTGGATGATCGGTTTGACGCTTCTTGTCGATCTTGGGCGTATCACGGGCCTGACAAGACCTTAAGCATTGCGGTGAAGCCGCCGCCGTATATGTCTGATCAACGCCGTTAGGTGCAGCGCCTAGCGCTCCAGCGCTGGTCATTCCATCGAGGCTGCCCGCGGCTTCGGCGGCCAGTTCGCACATCGCCGACATACGATTGTAGTTGTTTCTTTCTGCTCAGAATTCGAACGCCGCGCGCCAGAAAATCACCGGCGGTTTTCTCGGGGAAACCAGTCTAAGCCGTTTCGAGGGACACGACCGCTATTTTCCATAGATCAGCCAGGTCCTGACAACCGCCCCCTGTTGAATTCACGCTACTGGTTAACCGCCTCGCCAGGGGTTAAAAACGCAGGATGTTGCGCGGCGCCGTCGCACATCAGACTGTCGGATGCCAATCGGCTCCTCGAACCCGCCGCCGCCAGCCAGATGATCGCTTCTGGCAGCGATCGCGTCTCGATTAGACACACGGCCAAATCTGCGAGTGCATCAACAGCGACTTGAGTCGCCGTTGCGCCTCACCGATAAAGGCCCAGCAGCTATCAAGCTGGGCAGGATACCGCCGACGGACCACAGATATAGGTTAAACGATAATGACACCACCCTTGGAGGAGCATCTGATGAAACACAAAGCAGTTCCGATTACTACCGCTGCCGGCCGGCCTTTGGCCAGCAATCCGCCAGCACGTACCGAGATGAGCCGCGAGGGCATTGTCGTTGCGATCGCCTGCTCCATATGCATGGGCCTAAGCTTCGCGCCTGTCTTCATGGGGACATTTCCCCTCTTCCTTGAGCCGGTGTCTCGGCAATTCCACTGGAGCGCCGCGATGTTTCCGCAAGCGATGTTGATCTCAGGCTTGACAGGCGCTCTTTCCGGGCCTCTGGTGGGCCGACTGATCGATACCATGGGTGTCCGCAAGGTACTACTCCCCGGACTGCTGGCTTGGGCGGCCATCTTGGCAGCTATGAGCCTTCTCAACGGCAGCATTATCTTGCTTTACGTCATCTCGGCGTTGATGGGGCCGCTGGCTGCAACATGCGGCCCGGTCGCGCTGGCCAAGGTCGTGTCGAGCTGGTTCGACCGCAGCCGCGGTATTGCGCTGACCGCCGTACTAGGCGGGTCGGTTGCGATCTTCACTTCCTTGATGCTGGTGCTCACGCGTGTGCTTATCGTTGATATCGGTTGGCAGGGTGCCTATCTCGCACTAGCGGGACTGATAGTGGCCATCGCCCTGCCAGTTTCTTACTTCTTCTTGAAGGAACCTCCGCAATCGAGCCCATCCGTCATGACGGGAAAGCCCGATATAGCGAGCATGGACTTGAAACCCATGACTGCATTTACGAGTCGTGCCTTCTGGACGGTGATCCTGGCATCGACCCTCGTTTGTGCTTCGTGCAGCGGCTTGAGCAGTCACTTCGTTCCATGGGCTGGAGAACGCGGCGTCTCCTCCGCCACAGCGACGTTTGCACTGACTCTTTATTCTCTTGCCGGGCCATTTAGTTCATTGCTCGCCGGCGGTGCGGCCGATAGGCTGCCGCGCCCGGGTATGCTCGCCATCGTCTTCGCACTGCCGCTGTTGGGATTTCTCGCGATGCTGACATCGCAGGAATGGGCGGTCGTGATTGGACTTGCGCTGATGGGTTCCGGCTTTGCTGCGGTGGCCGGGCTTCTGCCGTTCTTCACGAGCCGATACTTCGGCCTGGCCAACGCCTCGACGATTTTCGGCGTGGCGGTTGGGCTCACCACACTGTCTCTGGGCGTGGGTCCGGTCGTGCTGGGGATACTGCGCGATAAATGGGGGGCATACACTCCGGCCTCTCCAGTGCTAGCGGGGGCACTGTCTCTGGCCATCATACTTGCGTTGACCTTACCGCGTTATCCGCGTCGTTGACGTTCAAACTGAACACGTATACTGTCGAGTCCGAGCTAGACAATTACAGGACCGGCCGTTGTAGGAGACAAATCATGACTATGGCGCAGCCAGCGTCGGCGCAGTCATACGCCAGTCAGCGCAAAACAGTTTCTCACTGGAAAACCGCCAATCCGCTGTTCGATGCGATCGTAGGAGGTGGCTCCGCAAATACCAAAGCGGCCTGCATCATCGCGGCGCAAATCGAGGAGGATCTGATAGGCCGCAGTTGGCCCACAGGGACAATCTATGGGTCCGAAACGCATTTGGAATCCAAATTCGGCGTTTGCCGCAGCGTCGTCCGTGAAGCGGTTCGGATTCTCGAGAGCCGCGGCACGGCTCGGATGCGACGAGGACCAAACGGCGGCCTGCTGATTCTGGCACCGTCCATGTCGCTCGTGCTGGAAGCGATTGATCGGTACGTCACATCGCATTGCCGCGAGCTCCATCGGGGAAAGGACGGCAGAACGATTCTGCAAGCAGTTCATGCGAGATTGATTGGCCCCGGAGCAAAGAACTGTGTCGGTCCAGCACTTGCCAGCTTCTTGGAAGAGATGATTTCGGCGGTCAACCAACATGCACGGCAAGGGCCTTCCGGTCGTATCCCCCTGGGCGCAACGGTTGAAAGCGCCCGGTCCCGGGCGCAGCATATCTTCCGACTGCTTATGAAGGACCTGAACAGCAGTCGCACGATTGACCGCCGCCTGGGGTCCGAATTGGATCTCTGTGACCGCTACGGTGCTGATCGTGATGTGCTGCGCCAAGCAGTGCGTGTTCTGGAATTCGAGGGAATAGCTGAGTCAGTAGCCGGGCGTGGCAAAGGACTGATGACACGCACGCCAGAGCCCGCCGCCTTATGCCGGCTTATAAACTGTTATTTCACCGCTGCCCGCGTCACACCCAGCGATGCCATGAGTCTTTTCAAGCTCTTGAGCGTAGAGGCCATTTCGATCGCTGCGGAGGACGCGACTGACGAGGAACTTGCGCGACTGAAGAATGCGCAGCGTCTGCTGCATGCCGCAGACGTGCGCATGACTGCAAAAGTGATGCAAGAAGCGGAGGAAAGCCAATTCGGAATCATCGACGAGCCACTCGTCGACATTCTCCTGCGCTGCACCAAGAGCTATTCGACCTGGTGGTCTTCGCTGCGCAATCCCCAAAGTGAGCAACTGGATATCATCTATCGAACTGAGACGCTCAAGGTCATCTCTGCGCTCCTCGAACGCGATGTAACCGCCGTTGCGGCTGCCCAGGCCGCTAAAGTCGAACGTCTTAACGGACTCATCTTGAATCAGCACCGAGCCGTGTCGGCGTAGCGGTCTTTCCCCGGTTGAGCCGATCAACTGTCCTGTAAAATCCCGCCCGCTTCGTCGCTCGCGAGGAACGCGACAATGATGGTGGTGAGGATGTCTGTCGGGGTGTCCAACGGTCACACGCGGGATCGAACTTTCACGTTTTTTATAATGGCTGGCTTGCGCTCGGCCACGCAATATAACGCATGGCCTGCGCGCGATGATGCGCAGACGCAATGCCATCGAACCGGTCATCGGGCGCAGGAGGGCTGACGGCAAACTCGATCAGAAATGGATAAAGGAGTACTGGGTGGGGCGATACACGCAGTGCTGTGCGACACTGGCCAAAATCTGGGCTTGATACCCAGGAACCTGCTGCTCTTTAACGTCCAGATTTCTGCCTTGTTTGACCGCGGCTTCACCGTACTATCGCTGGAACGACACACGCTTGGGAGAAAGCGAATTTTCAGATCCGATTAGTGAGCTTTGTGAGAAAGCTGTACTGGCCAGTTGGAGGTGGGCAGCTGTTCTAGTGCTGACAATCGACGGGGAGGCCTCCGTGGCACGGAGCCCTCCCTCCGGGTACGTCCGTCCGGGACAAGCGATGAACTTTCCAACCTGCCCCGGGTTCTGCAACAATGCCAGTCAATGTCGGACCACGCAATCCCGGGGCGAAACTGAAGAATGCATAGCGTCTGAACAATTGGACATTCTTTATCGAGCTGAAACGCTCAACGTCATCGCCTCCTCGAACGTGATGTAATCGCCGCCACCGACCAGGCAGCGAAGCTCGAGCGCCTTGACGGACAGAGTCTGATTCAGCGGCGAGTACCTTCAGCCCAGTAGCGATCCTCCGGTCGCGTCGATCACCTGCCCGGTGATCCAGCCCCCTTCGTCGCTCGCGAGGAACGCGACAATGTTGGCGATATCCTCCGGCGTGCCCAGTCGCCGCAGGGCGGATTGCGCCTTGGCATGCTCGATGAAGGCAGGATTGCCCTCGGCCATGCGCAGAAATTCGGCGGTTGCAGTCGGACCCGGTGCAACGGCGTTTACCGTAATTCCGCGAGCACCTAGCTGCAGAGCAGCGGTCTTGCTGAACACCTCGAGCGCGCCCTTGGCCATTGCATAGGACACGACATTCGGATTAACGATGCGCGAGGTTCCAGACGAGATGTTGATGATCCGGCCGCCATCGCGAAGGCGCGGCAATGCCGCCTGCGTGAGGAAGAAAGGTGCCTTCACGTCCACGGCAAATGCCTTGTCGAATTCTGCGGAACTCAGTACTTCAACCGAGCCGAACATGATTTGGCCAGCATTGTTGACCAGGATGTCGAGCCCGGTCTGGCCGGAACACGTCAACAAGCTGCGATCGAACTCTTCGAACGTCGCCGCAAACGAAACGTCCGATGAATGGAGATCCGCCTGGATGACAAAGGCCCGCCCGCCGGTCTGCTCAATGGTAGCCAGCGTCTCTTGAGCAGCCTGCAGATTGGCTCCGTAGTGGATGGCCACGGTCGCGCCGTTGGCGGCAAGACGCGTGGCAATTTCCCGGCCGATTCCGCGGCTCGCACCAGTGACGAATGCGACTTTCCCTTTGAGGTCGGCCATCTTACCAAGCTCCTGGAAAATTGGTTTCGCCACGCAACTGTCTGCCACCATACCAATATCCGTGGCCAGTGCTACGAAGACGGAACGGCAGGGCTACCGTTGCAACAGGTGGCGCGTTGATATCGCTCGCATCCAGGATGAGGAGTTCGCTGCGCATCTGCTCGTGCCGGCCGACCACGGTCATAATGTAACCATCGCCTTCTGCCGCGTTGTCGTGAGCGGGAACGAACTGAGGCTCGCCGATCGAGCAATTGTCTCCTGCATAGAGGATTTTGGACGGCTTCGCGCCGTTCACATCCATGGTGGCGATCCACTGGAAGCCGCGCCCGACGCGTTCTTGGCCAGGCACGTCCAGAAGGTTCATGGTGGCGAAACTGTATGGCAAGGTTTCGAAACGGGTATCGATTCGCGGAAGCTCGCAAGGGTATTCGAAAAGCGGCTGTTCGACAAAACTGTTATCACTGCGCTCCATGTCGATCACCACCCGCTTCATATATGGCATGGCGTCGGTCGGCTTGAACTGCGAGCCGTCGACGTTTGGGAAAAAATGGAAAAAGGACCGCTTGCTGAAGGTGTTGTCGGCATAGATATATCGCCCATCATCATAGGCACCGACGGTATGGCCGTGGCATTGATTGGGGCCCTTGAACCAACGAATTTGATCGCCACGGCCCTTGCGTGGCAGCACGCCGAGATAGACACTCTCGTGCGGATCCCATTTGAATGCAGGCTCACTCCGCTTGATCCATTCCAGCTCATGACGGAGCGGGGTGATCGGGAAAACGACATAATTCTGCGTGACCATGATGTCGTGGACCATGCAGGTGTAGGGCGCATGGAACCAGGTCTCGTGAGTAACGTTCCCTTCGCTATCGGCTTCATAGTAGGCGATATCCCTGGTGGCAGGACCAGCCGCGCAATATCCAAAGAACACCAGCTCGCCCGTTTTTGCATCGATCTTGGGGTGCGCGGTGATTGCCTTGGCGGTCACCTTGCCGTTCCAGTCATATTCCCCGATGGTCTCGAGGGTGAAAGGGTTCAATTCGATAGCAGGGCTGTCCTCCTTCAATGCGAGTAGCTTTCCGCCATGCATCAGCATTGTCACATTTGCGGTGCCGCGGCTGAGCCCGGCAACCGAGGGATCGTCCGAGAAAGGATTTCGATAGTGGCCGAACAGAGCACGGCCGGCCTTTTCCTCCGCCACGAAGCGGGGCGTACGGACATAGCGCATACGGAAGTCGACCTTGCCGTCCTTGAAATAAAAACAGGAGGCCATGCCGTCTTCGTTGAGCATAAAGACATCATTGTCGACAAAGGCTGGCCATTTCCGATCTCCGATCAGGCGAAAGAAACCGCCCTCCAGGTTCTTCGGTACTTTTCCTTGCACAACTTCAAGCCCCGTCAATTCGATCTCTGCGCGCATCGGTGCCTCGAAGCTTTTGAAATCGTTATTTGAAAATCGGATATTCATCTCTACATCACCTCTATGAGCAAAAGAAAGCGCTATCGCGGAGGAAACGCTACCGCAGTTTGTCTCCATGTATTTTGACGCCGTTGTTTCAGGCTAACCATGTGCCACATTTCCACTAGAGTACGATGGTTCGTCCCATCCAACAGACCTGCCCAAAGGCAAAAATTCTCGTATCTCATCGATGATCCGAATCTCTCCGTCTACAACCTTGAACAATCCGAGCATATACATGGCACCGGCGTCAGGTCGAGGATGCGCAGGGATGGGATGGAAGTCCACCACTACAAAGCTGGCTGCAAGACCGAGTTCCACGTCCAGCACTGGAAAGCGTCGTTCGCGTGCCTTGGGTCTCGCGGCGCGCGTATCATTCAGCGCAGAGGCGCAGGTATGCACCTTGCCGTCGGGCGAGAGCAGCGTGCGTAGCGTGTTCGTCGTTTTCGCACCGTTATCGTATTTGTCGCAACGATAGCTGAAGCGCGGTATCAGGCCATCGCTCTGCTCCAGTCCTTCCCAATAGCGGTTGGCCGCCTCACGCAAACCTTCACGGTCGACGCGGCGATTCGGCGGGACAATAGCCTGATAGAGGATATCGGGCTTCAACAATTGCTCGACATCAGCGAAATGCCCTTTCGGGTCTGTGCTGAGGATGGCCTCAGCTTCTGCCAATTCACCCTCGAAAATTCGCAGGCGTTGAGCGAAGGGACGCGGCTGACCCGCAACATAGGCAACGCCTGCGCAAACGATCTGGCCCGTAAGCGCGTCCGCAAACGATTGGATGCCGGAGAAGCGCGGCTTGCAGCGCCACAGTCCTTCGTCAATGCCGAGCGTCCTGCCATTTTCCGTCAGACGGAAGTTCGATGCGAAGCGCAATCTGGTGTGATCGCCGACGGACATCGCCTCCAGGTAAATGTCCATTTCCTCTCTGAGTGCCGTCCCGTTTGTCATGCAATACCCACGGTCTTCTGGAGGAAATGTGCGCGGCCATAATTGACTGCAGCACTGTCGGACTGGTGAGCGAGATGGCCGCGCAGAACCCCTACATTGCGCCAATATCGGCCGAGCATCGAATCCTTCTTCGATGCGGACGTACCGACAGTGCGGAAGATGATATCGACTGCTTCGTGAGCAAGGTGGATGCTCTGCAGTATGACGAGCGTCAGACGTCGCGCGTCGTCGTCCGAACAGGGCTCGCCCGTTGCACAGGTCCGCCGCGCAATCTCCATATATTCACCTGCCGCGTGGAGCAGAGCGGCTCGCGCGGTATCGACCAATGCGCGACAACGGCCGAAGTTGAGCTGATATTCCGCAAGTTCCAGCCTTGGCGCGCCGGTCGGTCCGGTCGCCTTGCGGGTGCGGAAGCTCTCCTCGTAGAGGTCCAGCGCGCCTTCGGCGGCGCCGACGATCACCGATGCGGATTCGGTGATGATGAATGGCCGCGCCGGGCCATGAAAGAGGGGGCTGTCGTCATAGACTCGGGCAGGTAGCACCGCCTTGATTGGCGGATATGCCTTGGTTAGATGCATCGGGACGAACACATCCTGCAGAACTACCCGATCAGATCCGGTCCCCTGCATACCGATCACGTCCCAGTTACGAACGATCTCGTAATCGTCGCGATCGAATAGGCCCATCCGCATCGGAGCACCACCAGATTCGGCATCCTCGACCGTGAAGGTGAGCAGGATATGCGTGGCGTGCGCGCAGCCCGACGCATAATCCCATGCACCACTGACACGATAGCCGCCCGGGACAGCAACGCCATGGCCCTGCGGCGCTGCTACCTCAGGCGCCCGAAATTCTCCAGTAGTGCCATAAGCTTCGCGCTGCGCCTCCAGCGGATAGGTTGCGAGTTGGTGAACGTGGCCAAGGACAAGTGACAAAACCCATGCTGTTTCGGGGCATCCCCGCGCAATCGCCGTGACGAGTTTTACGTAGGTGGGCAGATCGAAGCCATAGCCACCGAAGACTCGGGGCTGGATCACGCGGAAAAAACCGGCGTCCACCATCGCCTGGTTCGTTTCCGCAGAAATGTTACCAGCGGCCTCGGCCGCTGCTTGAGCAGATCGAAGGATCTCGCGCATAGCTTCCGCCCGGCGGATCATTTCCTCCGGTACGAGATCAGGCTCTGGCGGAGCAATGCCTTTGATATCATGTTTCACAAACGTTGCTGATTTCATTTCTTTTCCTTGGATTTATGTATAGGATCGGCGCTCGCTTCAATGCTCCGACGGTACGCTTGCCCGCCACCGTCTTGCCCGGGAACAGATCTTTTTTGCATCCTCCGTCCCGGATAAATCGGCAAGCTATGTCGATGTCTAGGTGGGTGAAAGTGCGGAGCAAAGACAAGGTCATAAACTCGCCAAGGCTGACTAATCAAACCAAGATCTCCAAGGCTTGAAGGTACATCGACGCAATCAGCGATCTACGCAATAGCCGCTGCCGCGCTGTCCGACACTGCCCACTTCTCTAGCAAAATAGCACCCACCATTTTCACCACGCACGAAGTTGATCCGTTCCCGACCACAAGACGTTTTAGGTTCTGTGGTTAAATGTAATTGACATGTCGCCCGTAAAACGAGTGGTGAGAAATGGGGCCAACCCTCGGACCTGCCCTGGGTCTGGCAAGGAAGCCGCACGCTTGATCTACCTCCAGACTACCCATCCAGGTCAACACCACAGATAAGATTGCTGTTCAGCGCCCGGACGCGGGCAAGGAGCAGGCAGGAAACGCTCGAGATTTACCGAAGAAAATCGGCCATGCGTTGCGATTGACTAGGGGTCGCTCGCCTAAGATCGGCGTCTGTTTTTACGAGCGTCTTATCTCGCTGACGCTCACTTCAGAGAGTGAGCAAAAAAGATATACGTGACTCTGCTCGGGAGATTCGAGTCAGCTTCAACATCTTCGAAGATATGGAGAAAGCGATTTATTGGTTCAAATGCCGCAGCATCGCCGCTTTCAAGGGATTGTCTGCTCAGCCGTTAGCCTCGACCCGCAGCCCAAAAGATGCGGTCCAACACCTTTTTCGATAGAATCAAAATTCGTGAAGTGAAGCTTTTCTGTTCGGAGTCTAGATTGAAGTTATTTTGTTGCATCAGCTTTTGGATTCGATTGCACTGAACAGAATCAACAGTAATTGATCCTCACTTTTTGGAAGTTCCTTCCAGACGGCACCTTTCTGCATTGAGTGTTCGCTCGACGCCTGAATCATCTCGTCCACTCATCTAAGGCTGGCTAACGCAAAAGGCCGCCAATCCACAGATTCCCCACAAGCAACATTCATCTTTTTGCTAGGAACGAAATCCGCAAAAAAACGCTTGACCACACAAATCGAGCCAGTGTACCCAGCAAGGCATTCGCCTAGTCCTCTTGATGAGTTTGCTCCCTAGCTCTCCGCCTGGCTGAGCGCTGAATCCGTTAAA
>NZ_DBIC01000294.1:0-846 GCF_002296545.1 Herbaspirillum sp. UBA812
CGGACAGGATGTCGCGGGCTTGACGCTTGGTACCAACGAACAGGATGGTGCCACGGTTGGCCGACAGCTGCCGCACGTACTTGACGGCTTCCTGGTACATGCCCAGGGTCTTTTCCAGGTTGACGATGTGAATCTTGTTGCGATGACCGAAAATGAAGGGGGCCATCTTGGGGTTCCAGAAGCGGGTTTGGTGACCGAAGTGGACACCGGCTTCCAGCATTTCGCGCATGGTAACGGACATGAATTTCTCCAGGGTTAGGTCTGGAATCCGCTCGGTCATCCGGCTCATGCAGCCGGACACCCTTTTAGCGAACGGATTCGCGTTTCAAAAGATAATTTACGACACTTATTGCCAAACAGACATGAAGAATCATTCCGCACACCGCATTCGACAACTGACCTGTGGTTTTCAGATCAGCCCGGCATTCTACTCGACCCATCACTTTTGTTCAAGTAGCACATGAAGATAAGGGACACAGCCAAACGCCGGCCCCGGCTTGTCGGCGGGCGCCGACAAAACAGAAAGCACCCCCGTCGTCTATAATCCCGTCTTGACGATTTTCTAGCGAATTGCGATTCATCATGGGCAACATCACCATCAAGACCGCCGAAGACATCGAAGGCATGCGCGTGGCCGGCCGCCTGGCCGCCGAGGTGCTGGACTACATCACCCCCTTCGTGAAGCCGGGCGTGACCACCGGCGAGATCGACCGCCTCTGCCACGAGTACATGACCAACGTGCAAGGCAGCATCCCGGCGCCGCTGAATTACTGCCCGCCGGGCTACACGCCCTACCCCAAGGCCATCTGCACCTCCCTGAATGACGTGATCTGCCACGGCATCCCC
>NZ_DBIC01000294.1:1141-30278 GCF_002296545.1 Herbaspirillum sp. UBA812
TGATCTGCCACGGCATCCCCGGCGACAAGGTGATGAAGAACGGCGACGTGCTCAACATCGACGTCACCATCATCAAGAATGGCTATCACGGCGACACCAGCCGCATGTTCTTCCTGGGTGAGCCGTCCATCCTGGCACGCCGCCTGACCGAGATCACCTATGAATGCATGTGGCTGGGCATCTCCAAGATCAAGCCGGGTGCACATTTGGGCGATATCGGCCACGTCATCCAGCAGCACGCCGAAAAGGCCGGCTACAGCGTGGTGCGCGAGTTCTGCGGCCACGGCATCGGCAAGGTCTTCCATGAAGAACCGCAAGTCCTGCACTACGGCCGCCCCGGCACGCTGGAGAAGCTGGAAGCCGGCATGATCTTCACGGTGGAACCGATGATCAACGCCGGCCGCCGCGAGATCCGCGAAATGGGCGACGGCTGGACCATCAAGACCAAGGACCGCAGCCTGTCAGCCCAATGGGAACACACCGTGCTGGTCACCGAGACCGGCTTCGAAGTGCTGACGGTGTCGCCCGGCATGCCGGCACCGCCGGCCTTCATCCAGAACCAGGTCGCCACCCCGGCGTGACCCTGGCGGCCGGAACCATGTGCCCATCTACCCTGCGCACAGTTTCCGGCACGAAACCTGCTTGGGGCCCGAAGCCGCATGGGGATGCGGCTTCGCTCACGATTGGCGTCGCCCCGCCGCCCTGCCAGCCCTGATTGTCCTGATTGCCTACCACGATGCCCACACTCGCCATCACGCTCAAGAAACAGCTCAAGGCCGCGCGCCAGCAAGCCATCGAGGTGTTCCAGTCCAACCACAAGACCGAGCAGTTGCTGGCCCAGTTGCGCCGCAACGTGGACGAAGCCCTCACCACCGCCTGGGAAGAACTGGGCATGTCCGGCAACGCCGCCCTGGTGGCCGTGGGCGGCTATGGCCGGGGCGAGCTGTTCCCGCATTCGGATGTGGACGTCCTGATCCTGCTGGACCAGGCCCCGGATGCCGCCAAGAAGGAAAAGCTGGAATCCCTGGTGCAGCTGTTCTGGGACATCGGCCTGGAAATCGGCCACAGCATCCGCACCATCGACGAATGCCTGGATGAATCGGCCGCCGACATCACGGTGCAGACCAGCCTCCTGGAAGCCCGCCTGGTGACCGGCAACCGCGCCCTCTTCAAGAAATTGCAGGAGCGCTACCATGCGGCGCTGGAGCCGCTGGCCTTCTTCCAGGCCAAGACCCTGGAAATGCGCCAGCGCCACATCAAATATGAAGATACGCCCTACAGCCTCGAACCCAACTGCAAGGAAAGCCCCGGCGGCCTGCGCGACCTGCAGGTGATCCTGTGGGTGGCCAAGGCGGCGGGCCTGGGCAACTCCTGGGGCGAGCTGGCCGAACACGGCATGCTGACCTCCACCGAGGCGCGCCAGCTGCGCCAGAAGGAACGCGCCTTCAAGGACATCCGCATCCGGCTGCACATCCTCACGGATCGCCGCGAAGACCGGCTGGTGTTCGACATCCAGACCCAGATCGCCGAGACCTTCGGCTTCAAGACCACCGATACCCGCCGCGCCAGCGAATACCTGATGCAGCGCTATTACTGGGCAGCCAAGGCGGTCACGCAGCTCAACACCATCCTGCTGCAGAACATCGAAGCCCACCTGTTCCCGCAACAGGCGGTGCCGCGCCCGCTCAACGAGCGCTTCAATGAGGTCAACGGCTTCGTCGACATCGCCCATGACAAGGTCTTCGAAGAGACGCCTTCGGCCATGCTGGAGGTTTTCCTGGTACTGGCCGAGCATCCGGAATTGAAGGACATGTCGGCGCGCACCCTGCGTGCGCTGTGGCATGCGCGCTTCAAGATCGACAACGCGTTCCGCGCCGATCCCGGCAACCACCGCCTGTTCATGCAGATCATCCAGAGCAAGCGCGGCATCATCCACGCCCTGCGCGGGATGAACAGCAGCAGCGTGCTGGGACGCTACCTGCCGAACTTCCGCCAGATCGTCGGCCAGATGCAGCACGACCTGTTCCACGTCTACACGGTGGACCAGCACATCCTGATGGTGGTGCGCAACGTACGCCGCTTCACGATGAGCGAACATGCACATGAATATCCCTTCTGCAGCCAGCTCATGGCCAACTTCGGCCAGCCCTGGGTGCTGTATGTCGCGGCGCTGTTCCACGACATCGCCAAGGGCCGGGGCGGCGACCATTCCAAGCTGGGCATGGCCGACGCCCGCGCCTTCTGCGAGCAGCACGGCATCTCGCCGGACAATACCGAGCTGATCGTGTTCCTGGTGGAGCAGCATCTGGCCATGTCGCACGTGGCCCAGAAGCAGGACATGTCGGACCCCGACGTCATCACCGCCTTCGCCCAGCTGGTCAAGGACGAGCGCCACCTGACCGCGCTCTACCTGCTGACGGTGGCCGATATCCGCGGCACCAGCCCCAAGGTCTGGAACGCCTGGAAGGGCAAGCTGCTGGAGGACCTGTACCGCATGACCCTGCGCGTGCTGGGCGGCGAAGCGCCCTCGACCGACCGCGAACTGAAGAACACCCAGCAGGAAGCCATCAAGACCCTGCGCCTGTATGGTCTGCCGGCCGACGCCCATGAAGCGCTGTGGAAGCAGCTGGACGTGGCCTACTTCCTGCGCCACGACGCCTCCGACATCGCCTGGCAGACGCGCTGCTTCTACGACAAGGTCGATACCGGCGTACCGCTGGTGCGCTGCCGCCTGGCACCCATTGGCGAAGGCGTTCAGGTGGCGGTCTACACGCCCGACCGCCCTGACCTGTTTGCGCGCATCTGCAGCTATTTCGACGAAAAAAGCTTCAGCATCTTCGACGCCAAGATCCACACGACCCGCAACGATTACGCGCTGGACGCCTTCCTGATCAATGCCCCGGTGTTCGCCAAGAACTACCGCGACATCATCAACCTGATCGAACACGAACTGGGTGCCCTGCTGCAGTCCGACGCACCGCTGCCGGCCCCGTCCAAGGCCCGCCTGTCGCGCCTGTCGCGCACCTTCCCGGTCAATCCGTCGGTGGATTTGCGCCCGGATGAACGCGGCCAGTACTACCTGCTGTCGGTCTCGGCCAATGACCGCGCGGGGCTGCTGTATTCGATCTCCAATGTGCTGGCCAAGTACCGCATCAACCTGCATACCGCCAAGGTGATGACCCTGGGCGAGCGGGTGGAAGACGTGTTCCTCATCGACGGCCCCGGCCTGTCCCAACCGCGCAACCAGATCATGCTGGAAACCGAACTGCTGCAGACCCTGCGCATCTGACCCGCACCCCGCTGTCCGCGCTGCCGCCCCAGTCTGGCGCGGCGGCGCGGCTGGCCGTACAATCTCACCCTCGCCGCTGGCCGGCCTCCGTTTTTCGCAAGGCAATCCCCATGACTGAACCTGTACGACTTTCCAAACGCATGTCCGAACTCGGCCTGTGCTCGCGCCGCGAAGCCGACGAATGGATAGAAAAAGGCTGGGTGCGCGTGGATGGCCAGGTGGTGTCGGTGCTGGGCAGCAAGGTGCTGCCGCACCAGAAGGTCACCGTGGAACGCCAGGCCAGCGCCGAGCAGGCCCAGCGCGTGACCATCCTGATCAACAAGCCCATGGGCTACGTCAGCGGCCAGGCCGAGGATGGCTACAAGCCGGCCATGGTGCTGGTCAATGAACAATCGCGCTGGGCTGAAGACCAGACCGAGATGCGCTTCCACCCGCGCCAGCTGAAAAGCCTGGTGCCGGCCGGACGGCTGGATATCGATTCGGTGGGCCTGCTGGTGCTGACCCAGGATGGCCGCATCGCCAAGCAGTTGATCGGCGAGGATTCGGCGGTCGACAAGGAATACCTGGTGCGCGTGCAATACACCCGTCCCGGCAAGCTGCCCGAATCCGATCTCAAGCGCCTGAACCACGGCCTCATCATGGATGGCAAGCCGCTGCGTCCGGCCAAGGTGGTGTGGCAGAACGAGGATCAGTTGCGCTTCACCCTGCGCGAAGGCAAGAAGCGCCAGATCCGCCGCATGTGCGACATGGTCGGACTGAAGGTAATCGGCTTGAAGCGCGTGCGCATCGGCGGCGTCAAGCTGGGCGAACTGCCGACCGGCCAGTGGCGCTACCTGCGGCCGGATGAGAAGTTCTGAGCCTCAGCCCGCTCCATACAAGAACGGCCCTGATTCATCATCAGGGCCGTTCTTTTTTGCAGCACTGAAACGGATCAGAGGAAACGATCCAGGATCTTGCGGCTGTGCTTGTCCAGTGCCTTCTGGTCGCGGATCAGGAACTGGATGCCGTGGCTGTCGGCAATCAGCAGCGCCGGCGCGGCCAGGCGGCGGATGTCTTCCTCGCCCTTGAGCGTGAAGGTGGTGGTGCCGCGCGTGGTCTGCACGGTCCAGTCGCTGGGCGTGGCGAAGGTCGACACGCTGACGATACGCTGGATCTCCGGCATGAACTCGCGGCTGGCCAGTTCTTCCTCGATCAGGCGGCGCGTCGGCGCATCCACCTCCTCCAGGGTATCGATCCAGGCCAGCTCGTGGCCGTCGCTGCTGACCAGCGACAGGCCGCGATCGGGCGATGTGACCGGAAATGCACGCACCGGAATCACGTGCTCGTGCAGGCCGCCCTGGGCGTCGGTCAACACCAGGCGCCCAAAAGCATTGCGCTCCAGGGTGAAGCTTTGGGCAGAATTGATCGTGGTGCTCATGGCTTATTCGCCCTTCTCTTCTTCGCTCACCGAGACCTCGGCATCGCCCTCAGGATTGCGCGCCTGGGCCTGGTAGAGCTTGTAGTAATGCCCTTCCCGGGCCATCAGTTCTTCGTGGTTGCCGACTTCGACCACCTGGCCACGATCCAGCACCACCAGGCGATCGGCCTTGCGCAGGGTCGACAGGCGGTGCGCGATGGCAATCGTGGTACGGCCCTGGACCAGGTTGTCCAGCGCCTTCTGGATTTCCTTTTCGGTGGTGGTAACGACCGAGGAAGTCGCCTCGTCCAGGATCAGGATGCGCGGGTCGATCAGCAGCGCGCGCGCAATCGAGATGCGCTGGCGCTCACCGCCCGACAAGGCCTGGCCGCGCTCACCGACCAGCGAGTCATAGCCTTGCGGCAGGCGCAGGATGAACTCATGCGCATGGGCCGCACGGGCCGCCGCGATGATTTCCTCGCGGGTGGCTTCCGGCTTGCCGTAGGCGATGTTCTCGGCAATGGTGCCGAAGAACAGGAAGGGCTCCTGCAGCACCAGGCCGATGTTGCGGCGGTATTCGGAAATGGGCAGCGAACGGATGTCCACGCCATCAATGCGGATCGCCCCTTCGGAGACATCGTAGAAGCGGCAGATCAGGTTGACCATGGTGGACTTGCCCGAACCGCTGTGGCCGACCAGGCCGATCATCTCGCCCGGCGCAATGGACAGGCTCATGTTGCGGATCACCGCACGGTTGCCGTAGCGGAAACCGATGTTGCGCACTTCGATGGCGCCCTTGACGTTTTCCAGGTGCACCGGGTTGGCCGGTTCCGGCACGCTGGAGACGTGGTCCAGGATGTCGAAGATGCGCTTGGCACCGGCGGCGGCCTTTTGGGTCACCGAGACGATGCGGCTCATCGAATCCAGGCGCGTATAGAAGCGGCTGATGTAGGCCAGGAAGGCGGTCAGCACACCGACCGTGATCTGGTTGCTGGAGACCTGCCAGATCCCGAACACCCACACCACCAGCAAGCCCACTTCGGTCAGGAAGGTAACCGTGGGCGTGAACAGCGACCAGATCTTGTTGACCCGGTCATTGACCATCAGGTTGTGACGGTTGGCTTCGCGGAAACGCGCCACTTCGCGCTTCTCCTGCGCAAAAGCCTTCACCACGCGGATGCCGGGGATGGTATCGGCCAGCACATTGGTCACTTCCGACCAGATGCGGTCGATCTTCTCGAAACCGTGGCGCAGGCGATCGCGCACCACGTGAATCATCCAGGCGATGAACGGCAGCGGCAGCAAGGTCACCAGCGCCAGCCACGGATTGATCGAAATGAGGATGGCCGCCGTCATGATGATCATCAGCACGTCGATGGCGAAATCCAGCAGGTGCAGCGACAGGAACACGCAGATGCGGTCGGTTTCCGAGCCGATGCGGGCCATCAGGTCGCCGGTGCGCTTGCCGCCGAAATACTCCTGCGACAGCCGCAGCAGGTGCGCATAGGTGGTCGTGCGCAGGTCTGCGCCGATGCGCTCGGACACCAGCGCCAGGATGTAGGTGCGCGCCCAGCCCAGTCCCCAGGCCAGCAGCGCCGCGCCCAACAGGCCCGACAGGTACAGCGTGGCCAGGTGGGTATCGATGGGGGTGCCGTTCTGGAACGGGATCAGCACGTTGTCCATCAGCGGCATGGTCATGTAGGGCGGCACCAGCGTGGCGGCGGTGGAGGCCAGCGTCAGCAGGAAGCCCAGCAGCAGCGAGCCCTTGTAGGGCTTGGCAAAGCGCGACAGGCGGAACAGCGCCCAGGTCGACGGCGGCGCTTCCTTGGTTTCCGGACAGATGGCACAGGTTTCCTGTCCTTCCGGCAGCACGGCCTTGCAGGTCGGGCAGACGTCGCCCTCCTCTTCGGCCTGCACGCCCGAGGCCAGCAGGTCGCGCTGCTGCTCGAACAGCTTGATCAGGCGCAGCGCCTGCGGATTCTGCGCCAGGGTGTAGCGCCAGGCGGCCAGCCGGCTGGCAGCGTCGCACAGCTCCAGGGTACCCACACCGGCGTGGTCGACGTGCTTGAGTTGCAGGTCGGGGCGATAGGCCCACTCCTGCCATTGCTTGCGGTCCGGGGCCAGCGCCAGCAGGCGGCGGTCGGTGGCCAGCACCAGCGAAGCGTTGAATTGCAGCTGGGCGTCCAGGTCCAGTTCCAGCCAGGCCAGCACGGATTCACCCTGGACCAGGCGGGCAGCGGTTTCCGTTTGCCAGCGCTCGGGCAGGCTGGCGGTCGCGGAAGGTATTGAGTCAGTAGTCATGTAACGGCAGCGTTGAGGCCCGAAGTGAGCAGTTTGGCTATTGTTTTAGGAGGTGCAGGTCTCGCCGGACCTGTTGTCTTGATGCCTGCAAGGATGTGCCAGCGGGCAGCGCGCGATTATAGCGCAGCGTCCCCTGCTGCAAATCCACGAACTGCGCCGCCTCGTGGGTATCGATCGGGCAGCGGCCCTCCGATAACGCAAGAGCGCCGCAAACGGTGTACCGGCAATTTCACTTCCGACTACGCGGGGGTGATCTTTCCCGCATGATGCGAATGGCTGATCTGCCCAAAGCTTCAGGTCACGACGGCGTACGCGTTTTTTCCGGCCGCATTGCCACGGCAACGGGACAGTCTGCGACAATACCGTTCATATCCACCGCCAGCCTGCCCGCATGACTCTCGCATTTCGCCTGCACCTTCCGGCCTGCCTTCTCACCTGCGGAGCCAGTTCTTGATTGCCACAAGGCAACACTCCATTTCATTCAGTTATTCCAGTTGGCAAATGCAGTAAACCAAAACTCGCCCTGCGCGTTAGTGAACCATGCGTTATTCTGACAGAGCGCTGACCGGCGTGCGCAGGGCGGCACGAGCGATGCAGCCAGCATCGGCATCCTGGCTTGGGCAATTACAGCGGACTATCCACCACACATGAAAAACATCGAATTCCTCCGTTTTCTGAATCTCAAGGGTCCCAACATCTGGACCTACCGCTCCGCCCTCGAAGTGTGGATCGATATCGGCGAACTGGAAGATTTTCCCTCCAATACCATTCCCGGCTTCGTCGACCGCCTCACCACCTGGTTGCCCACCCTGATCGAACACCGCTGCAGCTACGAAGAGCGCGGCGGCTTCGTGCGCCGCCTGCATGAAGGCACCTGGCCCGGCCACATCCTGGAACACGTCACCCTCGAACTGCAGAACCTGGCCGGGCTGCCCGGCGGCTTCGGCAAGGCGCGCGAGACCAACGTGCGCGGCGTCTACAAGGTGGTGGTGCGTGCCCGCCATGAAACGGTCACGCGCGCAGCGCTCTTTGCCGCACGCGACCTGGTGATGGCCGCCATGGAAAACCAGCCCTACGACCTCGACACCACGCTGCGCAAGCTGCGCCGCATGGTGGATCGCCTGTGCCTGGGCCCCAGCACCGCTTGCATCGTGGACGCCGCCGACGAGCGCCGCATCCCGACCATCCGCCTGTCCGAAGGCAACCTGGTGCAACTGGGCCACGGCTGCAAGTCGCGCCGCATCTGGACCGCCGAATCCGACCAGACCGGCGCGATTGCCGAGGGCATCTCGCGTGACAAGGATCTCACCAAGTCGCTGCTGGAAACCTGTGGCGTGCCGGTGCCCGAAGGCCGTCTGGTGGACAGCCCCGCAGACGCCTGGGATGCCGCCCAGGACATCGGCCTGCCGGTGGTGGTCAAGCCCTGCGATGCCAATCATGGCCGCGGCGTTTTCATCGACCTGAACACCCGGGAAGAAATCGAGACCGCCTACAAGGTCGCGCTGGAAGAAGGCAGCGGCGTGCTGGTCGAGCGCTTCGTGCCGGGCCTGGAACACCGCCTGCTGATCGTCGGCGGCAAGCTGGCCGCTGCCGCCCGTGGTGAACCGATCTTCATCGTCGGCGACGGCAAGTCCACCGTGCAGGACCTGCTGGACGAACTCAATCGCGACCCGCGCCGCGGCCTGCTGGAAGAACACCTGCTGGACCCGGTGCTGCTGGACCGCGAACCGGCCGCCGTGCTGGAACTGCAGCGCCAGAACCTGACCACCGAATCGGTCCCCGCCGCCGGCCGCCGCATCCTGCTGCTGCGCAATGGCAATGTCTCCTCCGACATCACCGACCTGGTCCACCCCAGCGTGGCAGCTGCCGCTTCCCTGGCCGCGCGCATCGTCGGCCTGGACATCGCCGGTGTCGACATCGTGGCCGAAGACATCTCTCGCCCGCTGCAGGACCAGGGCGGTGCCATCGTCGAAGTCAATGCCGGCCCCGGCCTGCTGATGCACTTGAAGCCCTCGGATGGCAAGCCACGTCCGGTCGGCGAAGCCATCATCGACAACCTGTTCGGCCCGGAAGAAAACGGCCGCATCCCCGTCGTCGGCGTCACCGGCACGCATGGCAAGACCACCATTTCGCGCCTGATCGCACGTATCGTGCACCTGTCGGGCAAGCACGTGGGTCTGGCCTGCGGCGAGGGCTTGTACTTCGGCGAACGCCAGATCGAGCGCGGCAACCGCGCCACCTGGGATGCCGCCCATCGCGTGCTGCTCAACCGCGCCGTGGAAGCCGCCGTGTTCGAGAACGGCAGCGCCGCCATCCTGGCCGAAGGCCTGGCTTATGACCGCTGCCTGGTCGGCGTGGTCGCCAATATCGATCCCAACGACAGCCTGCCCGAGTTCTACATCGAGAACGCCGAACAGATCGCCACGAAGGTCAAGCGTACCCAGGTCGACCTGGTGCTGCCGGAAGGAGCTGCCGTACTCAATGCCGACGACCCGCTGGTGGCCGACATGGCCCAGCTGTGCGATGGCGAAGTCATCTTCTTCAGCACCGACCCGGCTTCCGAACTGCTGGCCAGCCACCTGAAGGAAGGCGGCCGTGCCGTGTTCCTGCGCGATGGCGACCTGATCCAGGCCGAAGGCGAGCGCCAGTGCAAGGTCAGCTCGGTGGATGCCATCCCCCTGACCGAAAACGGCGCGGTGGCCTACCAGGTCGAGAACGTGCTGGCCGCCGTCGGCGCCGCCTGGGCCCTGGGCATCGGCCCCGAAGTGATCCGTGCCGGCATCGAGCTCTTCGGCACCGAGCGCGCCGAAGAGCAAGGCCTGAAGTTCAAGAGCCAGGCCGCCTGAGCCGGCGTGACCTGCAAGACCGACTGAATCAAGATCAAGAGACATCTAGGAAAACGAGTCCATGGACGTATCCCGCATTCGCGCCCTGCGCGGCCCCAATCTCTGGAGCAGACACACTGCCATCGAGGCCATCGTTTCCTGCCCGGAAAACGAGCGCGTCATCGATGACATGCCCGGCTTCGAACTGCGCCTGCGCGCCCGCTTCCCGCAGATCGGCTTCCTCGAACCCGATGGCGGCAAGCAGGTCGTCTCCATGGCGCACGCCCTGGCTGCTGCCGCCCTGGCGCTGCAGAACCAGGCCGGCTGCCCGGTGACCTTCACCCGCACGGTCTCCACCGTCGAGACCGGTATTTACCAGGTGGTGGTGGAATACAGCGAAGAAGAAGTCGGCCGCCTGGCCTTCGACCTGGCACTGGAACTGGTGCGCGCCGCCCAGGCCGACACCCCCTTCGACCTCACCGGTGCGCTGGCCCGCATTCGAGAACTGGATGAAGATGTACGCCTGGGCCCCTCCACCGGCTCCATCGTCAATGCGGCCATCAAGCGCGGCATCCCTTATCGCCGCCTGACCCAGGGCAGCATGGTGCAGTTCGGCTGGGGCAGCCGCCAGAAGCGCATCCAGGCCGCCGAGACCAGCAACACCAGCGCCATCGCCGAATCGATTGCGCAAGACAAGGACCTGACCAAGATGCTGCTGCACGCCGCTGGCGTGCCGGTCCCCAACGGCCGCGTGGTCGAGACCGTGGAAGATGCCCTCAAGGCCGCCGAGGAAATCGGTTCGGCGGTGGTCATCAAACCGCTGGACGGCAACCAGGGCAAGGGGGTGGCCGTCAACATCAGCACCCCGGAACAGATCACCCGCGCCTTCAACAACGCCGCCCTGATCAGCGATGAAGTCATCGTCGAGCGCTACCTGCCCGGCCACGACTTCCGCCTGCTGGTGATCGGCAAGACCCTGGTGGCTGCGGCCCGCCGCGATCCGCCGCAAGTCATCGGCGACGGCGTGCACACCATCCGCCAGTTGATCGACCAGGTCAACGCCGACCCGCTGCGCGGCGACGGCCACGCCACCTCGCTGACCAAGATCCGCCTCGACGACATCGCCCTGTCGGTGCTGTCCGGCCAGAACCTGGACCCGGAAGCCATTCCCGCCCAGGGCGTGCGCGTCGTCCTGCGCAACAACGCCAACCTCTCCACCGGCGGCACCGCCACCGATGTCACCGATGACGTGCATCCGGATGTGGCCGCACGCGCGATTGCGGCCGCGCAAATGGTCGGGCTCGATATCTGCGGCGTGGACGTGGTCTGCAATTCGGTGCATATGTCGCTGGAAGAACAAGGCGGCGGCATCGTCGAAGTCAACGCCGCGCCCGGCCTGCGCATGCACCTCTCGCCGTCCTACGGCAAGGCGCGCGATGTCGGCGAAGCCATCATCTCGACCATGTACGACGATGGCGACGATGGCCGCATCCCCGTGGTGGCCGTGGCCGGTACCAACGGCAAAACCACTACCGTGCGCCTGATCACCCACCTGCTGGCCAAGACCGGCCTGCGCGTGGGCATGACCAATACCGATGGCGTCTACATCGATGGCCAGCGCACCGACACCGGCGACTGCAGCGGCCCGCGCAGCGCCCGCAATGTGCTGTTCCACCCGGACGTGGATGCCGCCGTACTGGAAACCGCCCGTGGCGGCGTCCTGCGCGAAGGCCTGGGCTTTGATCGCTGCGCCGTGGCCGTGGTCACCAACATCGGCATGGGCGACCACCTGGGCTTGTCCTACATCAGCACCGTGGAAGACCTTGCCGTGGTCAAGCGCGTCATCGTCGAGAACGTGGCGCCGACCGGCACTGCCGTGTTGAATGCGGCGGACCCGATGGTGTCCAAGATGGCCTCCTCCTGCCCCGGCTCGGTGACCTTCTTCGCGCTGGACCCGACCCACCCCATCATGGCCACCCACCGCGCGCAGGGCCACCGCATCGTCTATCAAGACGGTGACGCGATTGTGGCCGCGCAAGGCACGTTCGAAAAACGCCTGAAGCTGTCCGGCATTCCGCTGACCCGCAGCGGTGCCATCGGCTTCCAGGTCGAGAACGTGATGGCTTCCGTGGGTGCGGCCTGGGCGCTGAACCTGGACTGGGAACAGATCACCGGCGCCCTGGCCAGCTTCATCAGCGACAGCGGCACCGCACCGGGGCGCTTCAACCTGTTCGACTACAAGGGGGCCACCCTGATCGCCGACTACGGCCACAATCCGGATGCCATCCAGGCCCTCATCAAGGCCGTCGACAGCCTGCCCGCCAAGCGCCGCTCGGTGGTCATCAGCGGTGCCGGCGACCGCCGCGACGTCGACATCACCCGCCAGACCGAACTGCTGGGCGATGCCTTCGATGAAGTGGTGCTGTATCAGGATCAGTGCCAGCGCGGCCGTGAAGACGGCGAAGTGATTGCGCTGCTGCGCCAGGGCCTCGAAGGGGCCAAGCGTACCAAGGATGTGAAGGAAATCAACGGCGAATTCGTCGCCATCGATACTGCCCTCGCTACCCTGCAGCCCGGCGACCTGTGCCTGATCCTGATCGACCAGGTGGAAGAGGCGTTGGCGCACATCGACCAGCGTGTGAAGGAAAACGCCTGATGGCCGATATGCGGTTTCATCGGTCCTGAAACGAACATCCCGGCCTGGTGCCGGGATGTTTTTTTTTGCAGCGTCCTTGTTCAGTCGTCCTGGTTGGGATCCAGATCCGGGAACAGCACTTCCGTGAATCCGAACTGGCGGAAGTCGCGGATGCGCATCGGATACAGGATGCCCTGCAGGTGATCGCACTCATGCTGCACCACGCGGGCATGGAAGCCGTCGACGGTGCGGTCAATCTCGTTGCCTTGCAAGTCCAGGCCCTAATAGCGCAAACCGCTCCAGCGCGGCACCACGCCGCGCATGCCGGGCACCGACAGGCAGCCTTCCCAGCCCTCTTCTTCCTCGTCCGACAAGGGCGTCAGCACCGGATTGATGAGCACCGTCTCCGGCACCGCCGGTGCCTCCGGATAGCGCTGGTTGTGGCCGAAGCCGAAGATCACCAGCTGCAGGTCCACCCCGATCTGGGGCGCGGCCAGCCCGGCACCGTTGACGGCACGCATGGTCTCGAACATGTCGTCCACCAGTTGCGCCAGTTCAGGCGTACCGAACTGCGTGACCGGCTGCGCCTGGCGCAGCAGGCGCGGGTCGCCCATTTTGAGGATCTCGCGTATTGCCATTGAAGCTCTCCATGAAAGACGCCCGGCAGGAACCGGGCGTCATTGTGCAAGCAGTGCAGTGCGCCGCGCCAGAGGCAGGCGCTGGACAGCAGCGGCGATCAGCGCGCCTTGCTGGCCACTTCCTGCAGGTATTCCGAGAAGGCCGGACCGGTTTCCGGGTGCTTCAGGCCCATGGCCACCATGGCCTTGAGGTAACCCAGCTTGGAACCGCAATCATAACGCTGGCCCTGGTAACGGTAGGCCAGCACGGATTCGGCCTGCATCAGCTTGGCGATGCCGTCGGTGAGCTGGATCTCGCCGCCGGCGCCGCGCGGGATGTTTTCCAGGTAGTGGAAGATGCGGCTGTTCAACACGTAGCGGCCCACCACGGCCAGCGTGGACGGGGCTTCTTCCGGGGCCGGCTTTTCGACGATGGCGTTGATGCGCTCCAGGTCCGGCTGGTAAGGCGTGGCGCTGACGATGCCGTATTGGCGGGTATCGTTCTTGGGCACTTCCTGCACGGCCAGCATGCTCATGCCTTCACGTGCATAGATGTCGGTCATCTGTGCCAGCACCGGCTTGACGCCCTCATCGGTATCCATGAAGTCATCGGCCAGCAGGATGGCGAAGGGTTCTTCACCCACCACCGGACGCGCGCACAGCACGGCGTGGCCCAGGCCCAGCGGCTCGGACTGACGGATGAAGATGCAGTTGACGTTCTTGGGCACCACGTTCTGCACGATCTCCAGCAGCTTCTTCTTGCCGGCGGCTTCCAGTTCGGATTCCAGCTCGTAGGCCTTGTCGAAGTGGTCCTCGATGGCGCGCTTGTTGCGGCCGGTGATGAACACCATTTCCGTGATACCGGCGGCGACCGCCTCTTCCACGGCATAGTGAATCAGCGGCTTGTCGACGATGGGCAGCATTTCCTTGGGCTGGGCCTTGGTGGCGGGCAGGAAGCGGCTACCGAGACCGGCGACAGGAAAAACGGCTTTCTTGATCTTTTTGATCATCATGACTCCGAGGTAAGGATGGGTCTTGTTATGTTGTTATGGCGTGATGCGTTGAATCCTGCACCGCAGTCCCGGGAACGGAACTGCTTACGGGCGGCATTCTATATGAATAAAAAGACAAGGTGATTACGTTTCTGACGCATCCTGACCGGCGCAAAGCGCCTTCAGTGCGTCCTCATCGAGGATGGCGATGCCCAGCTCCTCGGCCTTGGCCAGCTTGCTGCCGGCTTCGGCCCCGGCGACCACGTAACTGGTTTTCTTGGACACGGAACCGGAAACCTTGCCACCGGCCGCTTCGATCAGCTGCGAGGCCTCATCGCGCGACAGGTTGGGCAAGGTGCCGGTCAACACGAAGGTCTTGCCGGCCAGATGCTTGGCACCGGCATCGACGCCCTCGCTCTCGGGCCAATGCACGCCGACCGCGCGCAATTGCTCGACCAGCTCGACATTGAGCGGATCATTGAAGAAGGCACGGATCGAGGCGGCGACCACCGGACCGATATCGGCCACTTCCAGCAGTTGTTCTTCACTGGCGGCGAGCAGCTTGTCGATGCCGCCGAAATGGCGCGCCAGTTCCTTGGCCGTGGCTTCGCCGACGTGGCGGATGCCCAGCGCGTAGATGAAACGTGCCAGCGTGGTGGTCTTGGATTTCTGCAGAGCATCCAGCACGTTCTGCGCCGATTTCTCGGCCATGCGGTCCAGTTCGGCCAGCGCCGACAAGCCCAGCCGATACAGGTCAGCCGGCGTGTTGACCACCTGGCGATCCACCAGTTGCTCCACCAGTTGCTCGCCAAGACCTTCGATATCCATGGCGCGGCGTGAAGCAAAATGCTGCAGTCCGCCCTTGCGCTGTGCTGAACATTTCAGCCAGCCGCCCGAACAGCGTGCCACTGCTTCATCTTCCGCCCGCACGATGGGCGAGCCGCACACCGGGCAGTTGGCCGGCATGACGAAGGGGCGCGCATCAGCCGGACGCTTCTCGGGCACGAAGGCCACCACTTCCGGAATCACGTCACCGGCGCGGCGCACGATGACGGTGTCGCCGATCTGGATGTCCTTGCGGCGGACTTCATCTTCGTTGTGCAGGGTGGCATTGGTCACCGTGACTCCGCCGACGAAAACGGGATTCAAACGCGCCACCGGAGTGATGGCACCGGTGCGGCCGACTTGCACTTCGATGTCCTGTACCACGGTCAGCGCTTCCTGCGCCGGGAACTTGTGGGCCAGCGCAAAGCGCGGGGCGCGCGAGACGAAGCCCAGGTGCTTCTGCTGGTCCAGCCGGTCCACCTTGTAGACCACGCCGTCGATCTCGTAAGGCAGGCTCTCGCGCTTGGCACCGATGCTGCGGAAGAAGTCCAGCAGACCGGCAGCCCCCGTCACCACGGCGCGCTCCTTGCACACCGGCAGGCCGAGTTGCTGATACCAGTCCAGCAGGGCCGAGTGCGAAGCCGGCATCTCGGCCCCTTCCAGCACGCCAATGCCGTAGGCGAAGAAGCGCAGCGTGCGTTGCGCGGTGATGCGCGAATCCAGTTGGCGCAAGCTGCCGGCGGCGGCATTGCGGGGGTTGGCGAATTCCTTCTGCCCGGCATCGCGCTGGCGCTGGTTCAGGCGCGCGAAGTCGTCCTTGTACATCAGCACTTCGCCGCGCACGTCGATCACCTGCGGCAGGTTTTCGCCGTGCAAGCGCAGGGGAATGGCACGCACGGTGCGGATGTTGGCGGTCACGTTCTCGCCCGTGGTGCCATCGCCGCGCGTGGCGGCCTGCACCAGCACGCCCTTCTCGTAGCGCAGGCTGATGGCCAGGCCGTCGAACTTCAGCTCGGTGGCGTAGCGCACCTCCTGCAAGGTTTCCAGGCCATCACGCACGCGCTTGTCGAAGGCTTCGATGTCTTCGTCGGCAAAGCCGTTGCCCAGCGAGAGCATGGGAATGTCATGGCGCACCGGCTCGAACTGCGGCAGCGGGCCGGCACCCACGCGTTGCGTCGGCGAATCAGGCGTCAACAGTTCGGGATGGGCGGTTTCCAGTGCCTGCAGTTCCTGGAACAGGCGGTCATATTCCGCGTCCGGGATGCTGGGCTGGTCGAGTACGTAATAGCTGTGGTTGTGGCGGTTCAGTTCGTCGCGCAGCACACGGGCGCGCGACAGCCAGTCCGGCTCCCCTTGCGGGGGCCGTCCGGCGGAAAACAAGTCGTCTTGCATCGTAGGGGGAGTAAAAACGCGGCCTTAGCTGAACAAGCGCAAGGCACGGGTGGAACCGGCAGGGATCTCGGCCGATTCCATGGCGCTGTAGAACGCGGCCACCTGTTCGGCGATATCGGAAAGGGCCTCATCGGTCAGGGGCTGGTCGCTGTCATCCACGATGACGCCACCCAGGCGAGCCGACAGCGACTTGGCGCAGGCCACCAGAGCTCCGTAGCCATCGCGCGACGGGGCCACACGGGGCACGTCCAGCAACAGGGTCAGGCGATCGGTGGTTTCGTCGGTCGGCGTGGCATTGGTGGAGAGGGCGAAGAGCACTTCACCTTCGCCATCCTGCATCACCAGATAGCCTTCTGTACGGCGATCGAAGCCCTGGCGGGTCAGCGCGGCCAGCAAGGTCGCCAGACTCCAGGGCGCGCCTTGCGAACGCACGTTCACCGACAGTTGCGCATCATGGTCAATGATGAACTGGTGCAGCGCCTGGGCGGTGCGGATGACGTCCGGCATGTCCGGCAGTTCCGGCTCGCCCGAGAGCGAATCGGTCAGGTCGCGCAGGCGCATGACCAGTTCCGAATACTCGATCTCGTTGATGGCATTGCTGCGATTGGCCAGCTGCGCACCGGCCAGCAAGGCGTTGTAGATGCTGCCGTGGGCGATGGCTTCCCAGTCGCCGTCGGTGGTGCGGCCGATGAAATGCACCGGCTTGTTGCCGACATGGCGCAGGCCTTGCAGCATCGGCAGCAGCTTGTCGCCGCGCAGCGGGTTTTCCAGGGCGATGGGGATGTTGCAGTCGATCAGCTCGTCCACCGGCAATTCGCGCTTGGGGGCCAGGCGGGCCTGCATCTCGGGCGGCGGCGTGAAGGCGGGGACGGTATCGCCCTGCTCTTCCGCTCCGGCGATGACCTGGGCCACCGTCGATTGCGGTGCCTGGGCCATCGCTTCACCCAGCACGGCTTCATCGGCAGCGGCTCCGGCGGGCGCAGCCGTGCTCACTGGAGGCTCACCCAGGAAGGGTTCACGCGGCTCGAACTCGGCCTGCTCCTGGTAAGCCTTCACCGGGGCCGGTACCGGCTTGCGTTCAGGCAGATCATAGAAGGAAGGCTCGGCGCGTCCGGCATCAGCGTCGAGCGTCGGCTCGGCCATCCGCGGCGCAGGAGCAGCGCGCTCGGACACGGGCGGTGCGAACACGGGCTCGGCCGTGGCCGCCGGCTCGTCCGGCGACATCAGGACATCATCATGGGACGAAGAAAAGGCGCGCTCCACGGTCTTGCGCGCCTTGTGCTCCTGCCACTTGTTGTAGGTGATGACCCCGGCGACGAAGACGCCGCCCAGGATGATCAGGCTGGTCTGGAGATCCATCATCATGCTGCACGACCTTTCAGGCTGGCGGGCTGGAGGGCGCCATCATGGGCGCCGCGTGGCATGGTCGGCTGGGAAAAGCTGCTCATCGAAGAAATCCGAATCCTATCAATCCAAGAAAGCCTGGACCGCGCGGGCCGCTCACACGGCGCTCCGTCGATGCTGCCGCAGCGCTGGCAGCCGCCTGCACCGGCTCAGCGGAGCCATGCAGGGGTATCGGACGGATCGGGTACGGCAAGTGCGCGGTCAAGATATTGTTATTTTTCCATGGCCCGTGGGGGCCGAATCAGAACGGTTCCAGCTGGGGCTTGCGCCCGCTGCGGGCTGGCCGGCAAGGTTTTCAGGGTACGGTCACACCCCCTGCTTGTCAAGCCGACAAAGCCGCAGGCCATTGCCGCACAAATCATCAGGCGGCCTGCTCGGCGCTGGAGAAGTTGGCGGCCGACTCCATGTCCACCGCCACGATGCGCGACACGCCCTGCTCCTGCATGGTCACCCCGATCAGCTGCTGCGCCATTTCCATGGCGATCTTGTTGTGGGAAATGAAGAGGAACTGGGTGTACTCCGACATGCGCTTGACCATGTTGGCGAAGCGTTCGGTGTTGGCATCGTCCAGCGGCGCGTCCACTTCGTCGAGCAAGCAGAACGGGGCCGGATTGAGCTGGAACATGGAGAACACCAGGGCGGTAGCAGTCAGTGCCTTCTCGCCACCGGAGAGCAGGTGAATCGTGGCGTTCTTCTTGCCCGGCGGCTGCGCCATGACCTGCACGCCGGAATCGAGGATCTCGTCGCCGGTCATGATGAGTTTGGCCTGGCCGCCGCCGAAGAGCACCGGGAACAGTTCCGAGAAGTGGTGGTTGACCTTGTCGAAGGTGTCCTGCAGCAAATCCCGGGTTTCCATGTCGATCTTGTGGATCGCATCCTGCAGCGTGGTGATGGCTTCGTTCAGGTCGGCGTGCTGGGCATCGAGGAAGTGCTTGCGCTCGGAGGCGGTCGCCAGTTCATCCAGTGCGGCCAGGTTGACCGCCCCCAGCGCGGCGATGGCATTGGTGAGGCGCGTCACTTCGCCTTGCAGGTAGGACGGACGCATGTCGCTGGTCAGTTTTTCCGACAGCGCGGCCTCGTCGGCCTGGGTCTGCGCCAGCGCTTCGGAGAATTGCTCCTGGTTCAGGCGCGCGGCCTGTTCCTTCAGTTGCAGTTCGGTAATGCGGTCACGCTGGGGCTGCAGGCTGCGTTCGGCCTGCATGCGCGATTCTTCATGTGAACGAAGTTGCTGCGACAGCTGATCCAGCTCGTGGCGGGCATCAGCCAGCGCACGTTCCTGCTCGCTGCGGCGGTCCAGCAGTTCCTGCAGGCCGGCCTGGGCGGCCTGGTCATCCAGGCTTTCCAGTTCCAGCGAGCCTTGCTGCATGCTGGCAAACAGTTGCGCCGCCTGTTCCAGGGCGGTTGCAATGCCGCGCTTGAGTTCCTCGATCTTGTTGCGATGCGACTTCTCGGCGAACTCGGTTTCCTGGGCGGCGCGCTCCAGCTCGCGCAGGCGGGTGCGGGCGTCGTTGAGCTGCTGTTCCTTGTTCAGGTAATCGGTCTGGCCGTTCTCGTGCTGTTCCTGCAGTTCGGCCAGTTCGATGTCCAGCTCTTCGAAGCGGGCCTCGGATTCGGCCTGTACCTGCTGCTGCTCGGCTTCCTGCATCCCGATTTCTTCCAGATCAGTGGCGATCTGGGTGCTGCGCTGGTTGAAGCGCTCCTGCACTTCGGCCAGCTTCATCACCTCGATCTGCAGGCTGTGTGCCGATTGCGTGAGCGAATTGACGCGCTGGCGCAGTTCCTGCAGACGCTGCGATGCGCCCGACAGGGCTGCCTCGGCACGCACGGCACGGCCCTTGGCTTCCTCGGCCAGCATAGCCTGGGCACGTTGCTGCTTGGTGATGTTCTCGATTTCCTGCTGGCGCGCCAGCATGCCGTCCTGCTCCGAATCGGAGGCATAGAAACGTACGCTGGCATTGCTCACCACATGGCCCTGGCGGGTCACGAACAAGCCGCCCAGCGGCAGCTTGGCGCGCTCGGCAAAGGCGGTGGCCGTGTCGTCGGCGATGTAGATGTGGTTGAGCCAGTCGTTCATCAGGGCGCGCAGACCCGGATCATTCAACTGCAGCAGGGTCACGAAGGGCTTCAGGCCCGCCACCGGCTGGGCTTCGGGCTGGGCCAGGCCGGCATTGGGGGCGTACAGCGCCAGCTTGGCCGGCGGGGCGTCGCTGAAGAAGGCCTTGGCCCAGTCCAGGTTGGACATTTCCAGGGCCGACATGCGCTCGCGCAGCACCGCTTCCAGCGCGGTTTCCCAGCCGGATTCGATGTGCAGCTTCTGCCACAGGCGCGGCAGCTCGGCCAGGCCGTGCTTTTCCAGCCAGGGCTGGACCTTGCCCTGGGCCTGCACGCTTTCCTGCAATTGCTTCAGGGCGGTGAGGCGGGCTTCCAGCTGGGCGTTGGCCGAGGTTTCCTTGCTGACCAGTTCCTGAGCGGTGCGGCGCTCTTCTTCCAGGCGCGGCAGTTGCTCCTGCGCCTCTTCCAGATACATGCTCGCCTCTTCCAGCGAGGCCTGCTTTTCTTCCAGCTGCATGCGCAGGTTGGACAGGTGCGTCTCGTCAGGCAGGGCCATGCCGCTCTTTTCCTGCAGCAGGCGTTCGCGGCGCACGGCCAGGCCCGAGAGGATGTTGGAGGCATTGCGCTGGTGCGTGGACTGCAGTTCGATCTGCTGCTGCACCTGCATGATCTTGCCGCGCGACTCGGTGGTCTTGACCTGCGACTCGCGCCAGGCCGATTCCAGCGAAGGCAGGCGGTCGCTGGTGTCCTGCACGGCGTGCTGGGCTTGCTCCACGCGCATGCCGAATTCTTCCAGCTGGATCTCGGCTTCAGCCAGTTCTTCCTGCTGCTGCGTGCCCTGGCGCTGCCACTGGTCGCGCTGCGCGCCCAGCGAGTTCAGTTGCGCCTGCAGACGATTGCGCGATTCGATGACGAACTTGATCTGCGCTTCCAGGCTGCCGATCTCGGAATTGGTCTGGTACAGATGGCCCTGCGCCTGGTGCAGGCGGTCGCCGGCGGCGTAGTGCGCCTGGCGCATGTGTTCCAGTTCGGTTTCGACGTGGCGCAGCTTGGCGGTCTGCTCTTCCAGGTCGATCTGGGCGCGTTCGATTTCCTTGAAGAAGCGCTCCTGCTCGGCCTTGGCTTCGTTCTTTCGCAGCAGCCACAGCAGCTTCTGCTTTTCTTCCTGGTCGTTTTGCAGCTCGTGGAATTTCTTGGCCACGGCGGCTTGCGCTTCCAGCTTTTCCAGGTTGGCGTTCAGTTCGCGCAGGATGTCTTCCAGGCGCGTGAGGTTTTCGGTGGTGTCGTGCAGGCGGTTTTCAGTCTCGCGGCGGCGCTCTTTGTACTTCGACACGCCCGCGGCTTCTTCCAGGAAGATGCGCAGCTCTTCAGGACGCGCCTCGATGATGCGCGAGATCATGCCCTGGCCGATGATGGCGTAAGCGCGCGGGCCCAGGCCGGTACCGAGGAAGATGTCCTGGATGTCGCGGCGGCGCACCGACTGGTTGTTGATGTAGTAGGAGGACGTACCGTCGCGGGTCAGCGTGCGCTTGACGGCGATTTCGGCGTACTGGCCCCACTGGCCGGCCGCCTTGCCGGCGGAGTTGTCAAACACCAGCTCGACCGAGGCGCGCCCGGCCGGCTTGCGGTGGGTGGAACCGTTGAAGATGACGTCCTGCATCGACTCGCCGCGCAGCTCGGAGGCCTTGGATTCGCCCAGGACCCAGCGCACGGCGTCGATGATGTTGGATTTGCCGCAGCCATTGGGCCCGACCACACCCACCAGCTGCCCCGGAACCTGGAAGTGCGTAGGCTCGACGAAGGACTTGAATCCAGATAATTTGATGGAAGTTAGACGCACGTTATCGACAAATTGAATCAGTTAAGAGGAAGCGGGATTTTTGCTTCCGGAACGGCCGGTATCATAACATCGCACGGGCCCGGCCAGACCAAAAACCGCGCCAGGATGCCTGCTTCCGCCCTTCTGTCCCATGCGCCGGCCGCCATGAAAAACGCCGCACCGAGCGCACCCGGTACGGCGTCCATTTCTTCATTTCAATCCGAGAAAATCAGAAGGTCTCCCAATCCCCATCATCGTTTGCGGGCGATGACCTGCCCGCAGAGGCCGGTTTGGCGGGGGCTGCAGGCTTGCCTGGTGGTGGCAGCGGCGCGGCTGCCTTGACCATGGGCTTGGCCGCAGGCTTGGGCAGTGGTTTGACCGGGATCGCTGCTTTGGCTACGACAGCCGCAGCCTTGGGGACTGCCACCGGTACGGGCGCAGCTGCGCCCTCTTCGCCTTCGACGCGGAAGGTCGCCACTGCGGCCTTCAGGCGTCGCGCCTGCTCTTCCAGTGAACCGGCTGCGGCAGCAGCCTCTTCGACCAGGGCCGCGTTCTGCTGGGTCACCTGATCCATCTCGCCGATGGCCAGGTTGACCTGCTCGATGCCCCGGCGCTGTTCTTCGGAGGCCGCCGAAATCTCGCTGACGATGTCGGTCAGGCGATGCACCGCCGACACCACCTCGCCCATGGTCTCCCCGGCGCGGGCCACCTGGTCCGAGCCATCGCCCACGCGCTGCACCGAATCCTCGATCAGGGCCTTGATCTCCTTGGCCGCCTGGGCACTGCGCTGGGCCAGCGAACGCACTTCCGAGGCCACCACCGCAAAGCCACGCCCCTGCTCGCCGGCGCGGGCGGCTTCCACCGCCGCATTCAGGGCCAGGATATTGGTCTGGAAAGCAATGCCATCGATCACGCCGATGATGTCGGAGATCTTGCGCGAGCTTTCCGTGATGCCCTCCATGGTCTGCACCACCTGCCCCACCACCTCGCCGCCGCGCTTGGCGATTTCCGAGGCGTTGTTGGCCAGTTGGCCGGCCTGGCGGGCGTTGTCGGCGTTCTGCTTGACGGTGGCGGTCAGGGTATCCATGTTGGAGGCCGTAGTGGCCAGCGAACCGGCCTGCTCTTCGGTGCGCGAAGACAGGTCCAGGTTGCCCGCCGCAATCTCGCGTGCGCCGACATCGATGGCATCGGTACCCTGGCGGATGCCCTTGATGACGCCGCCCAAGCGCTCGCGCATGGTGGCCATCTCGAAGAGCAGACTGCGATTGTCACCGGCACGGGTGTCGACCCGTACCGTCAGGTCGCCACTGGCAATGCGCGTGGCGATGGCCACCGCATAGGCCGGCTCGCCACCGAGGCTACCGGTGATGCGGCGGATGATGGCCAGCATCATCAGCGAGACCAGTCCACCGACCACCACCAGGATACCGAGCAATTTGAACAGGTCGGAGCGGAACTGGGCTTGCACATCGGAGAGGAACACACCCGTGACGATGAACCAGTCCCAGGTCTTGTTGTGCACCACATAGCTCATTTTGGGCGTGCGGTTGCTGTCGTCGGTGCCAGGCAGGCGGCCCATGTATTGCACGAAACCCTGCCCCTTTTCCTGGCCGACCTTCATCATCTCGACGTAATAGGCCTTGCCTTCGGAATCCTTGCGGTCGGCCACGTTCTTGCCGATCATCGCCTTGTTGGACGGCAGCATCAGCACCACCGGGCGAGAGTCGAAAATGAAGAGATAGTTGTCGCCGTCGTAGCGCATGGCGGCGATGCGTTCCAGCGCGTTCTTCTGGGCTTCCTCTTTGGAAATCTTGCCGGCCGCGACATCGGCCACGTAGCTGTTGACAACCCCGTTGGCGGCTTCCACCACGCGGCGCAGGCCATCCTTGCGTTCTTCGATCATGGTTTCACGGGCGCTGAAGGCGGACCAGGCGGCCAGCGCCAGCAAACCGATCCACATCACGACCAGCGCAGACAGTAGCTGCGCCTTGAGGCTTTTCATTCTTGTTCTCCGGGAATGGGTGGGCCGCCCTGTGAACGGCCCCGTTTTGGCGAGCGACCACAATACTCTCTGACTCTCCCTGACAATCCCCTGAATACACCGCGTAACTGTCTCTGATTTTCCGGATTGCACCTTTTCTTTGCCAGCGTGCAGGAAGGTGAACACGCGCCCGATCAGGATCACCACAGCCGTTTTCTTGTGAGCCAGACATGCCAAGGACTCAACACCGGGCCGACCGGGAGCGCGGCAATGCCCTCAAATGACGGTATAATCGCCAACTTTCCCAGCCCTTTGCCGTGGCCGGCCGAGCTCCTCGCGAGACGCTGGCCCGGAAAGCTTTACTCCAGTCCAGCGACGTGAATCCCCTACTCGACAAACTGCAGCCCTATCCCTTCGAAAAGCTCAAGAAGCTCTTCGCTGGCATCACGCCCGACCCGGCTTATCGTCCGATCAGCCTGGGCATCGGCGAGCCCAAGCACCCTACCCCTGCCTTCATCCAGCAGGCGCTGACGGACAACCTGTCCGGCCTGGCCTCGTATCCGGCCACCCTGGGCAGCGACGCCCTGCGCGGTGCGATCGCTGACTGGCTGCAGAAGCGTTACGACATCCCGCGTCCCGATCCGGCGACCGAGATCCTGCCGGTGATCGGTTCGCGCGAAGCCCTGTTCTCGCTGACCCAGACCGTGGTCGATCCGACCAGGCCCGGCGCGCTGGTGATGTGCCCCAACCCGTTCTACCAGATCTATGAAGGCTCGGCCTACCTGGCCGGTGCCGAGCCCTACTTCGTCAATTCGGACCCGGCGCGCAACTTTGCGCCCGATTTCAGCCAGGTACCGCAAGAAGTATGGGAACGCGTGCAACTGCTGTTCGTCTGCTCGCCGGGCAACCCGACCGGCGCCGTGCTGACGCTGGAAGACTGGAAGGAACTGTTCGCCCTGTCGGATCGCTATGGTTTCGTGATCGCCTCCGACGAGTGCTATTCGGAGATCTATTTCAAGCAGGATCCGCCGCTGGGCGGCATGCAGGCCGCACGTCTGCTGGGCCGTGACTATCGCAACCTGGTTTCCTTCTCCAGCCTGTCCAAGCGCTCCAACGTGCCAGGCATGCGCTCGGGCTTCGTGGCCGGCGATGCAGCCATCCTCAAGAAATTCCTGCTCTACCGCACCTACCACGGCGCGGCCATGAGCCCGGTGATCCAGGCCGCCTCCGTGCTGGCCTGGCAGGACGAAACCCACGTGCAGGACAACATCGCCAAGTACGTCACCAAGTTCTCCCAGGTGACCCCGCTGCTGCAGGAAGTGATGGACGTCGCCCTGCCCGATGCCGCCTTCTACCTGTGGGCCAAGGTCGACAAGCTGGTCGACATCAGCGACACCGAATTCGCCCGTCGTCTGTACGCCGAATATAATGTCACGGTCTTGCCGGGCAGCTACCTGGCACGCGAAGCGCATGGCGTCAATCCGGGCGCGGGCCGCATCCGCATGGCGCTGGTGGCCGAAGTCGACGAATGCCTGGAAGCTGCGCAACGCATCGTCGCCTTCACGAAGAAACTGGCCGGCCAGGCTTGAGCTTGTCAGCACCGGCCCCGGTGCCAGTTTCTCTCCCGTTCACCCTAGAGTTCATCGATACCAACATGACACAACAGTCCATTCAGCACATCATCGATCAGGCGTGGGAAGACCGCGCCAGCCTGTCTCCCAAGAGCGCCCCGGCCGACATCCGCAATGCGGTGGCCGAAGTGATCGCAGGCCTGAATGATGGCACCCTGCGCGTGGCCAACCGCCAGGGCGTCGGCCAGTGGGAAGTCAACCAATGGGTGAAGAAGGCCATCCTGCTGTCCTTCCGCCTGGAAGACAACGTGCCAATGTCGGCCGGACATGGCTATCCGCAGTTCTACGACAAGGTGCCGACCAAGTTCGCCAATTACACTGCTGAAGATTTCGCCAAGGGCGGCTTCCGCGTGGTGCCGCCGGCGGTGGCGCGTCATGGCTCCTTCATCGGCCGCAACGTGGTGCTGATGCCCTCCTACGTCAACATCGGCGCTTACGTCGACGAAGGCACGATGGTCGACACCTGGGCCACCGTCGGTTCGGCGGCCCAGATCGGCAAGAACGTTCACCTTTCCGGTGGCGTCGGCATCGGCGGCGTGCTGGAACCGGTGCAGGCCGGTCCGGTCATCATTGAAGACAATTGCTTCATCGGTGCCCGTTCGGAAGTGGTCGAAGGCGTCATCATCGAAGAGAACTCGGTGCTGTCCATGGGCGTGTACATCGGCCAGTCGACCAAGATCTACGACCGCGAAACCGGCGAAGTCCACTACGGCCGCGTGCCGGCGGGCTCGGTGGTGGTGCCGGGCAACCTGCCGTCCAAGGATGGCAAGTACAACCTGTACGCCGCGATCATCGTCAAGAAGGTCGATGCCCAGACCCGCTCCAAGACCTCCATCAACGAACTGCTGCGCGGCGAGTAATTCCGCGCTGCGGCTTTGCTGAAGGCCTGAAGCATCCACGCGCCGCGCCGGTCGTCTCGCACACCGGCGCGGCGTCGTGTTCTGGCCCCCCGATAGCCAGCCCCATTGAGAAAGCGAACATGAGCGACAAGATCACCCTTTTTGGCATTCCCAACTGCGACACCGTCAAGAAAGCCCGCGTGTGGCTGGACGAGCAAGGCATCGCCTTTGACTTCCACGATTTCAAGAAGGCCGGCCTCACTGCCGAACAGGCGCAGGCCTGGCTGAAGGACGTGGAGCGTGACGTGCTGGTCAACCGCAAGGGGACCACGTGGCGCGCCCTGCCGGATGAGCGCAAGGCCGCCATCACCGATGACGCCGCTGCGGTGGCCCTGATGGTGGAAAACCCGTCGGTGGTGAAACGCCCGGTGCTGTTCGATGGCAAGCAGTATCACGTCGGCTTCAAGGCCGATCAGTATCAACACATTTTCGAGAAATGATCATGAGCAAGACGCTGGCCCTGACCCAGGAATTGATGTCCCTTTCTTCCGTCACCCCCGAAGACAAAGGCTGCCAGGCGCGGCTGGCGGAATTGCTCGCGCCGCTGGGCTTCGTCTGCGAGACCATCCAGTCCGGCGACGTCACCAATCTGTGGGCGCGCAAGGGAACGGCGCAGCCGCTGGTGGTCTTTGCCGGCCACACCGACGTGGTGCCCACCGGTCCTCTGGAGAAGTGGCAGTCGCATCCCTTCCAGCCGACCCTGCGCGATGGCCGCCTGTACGGTCGCGGCGCGTCCGACATGAAGACGTCGATCGCCGCCATGGTGGTGGCTTGCGAAGAGTTCACGGCGGCCCATCCGGAGCACAGGGGATCGATCGGCTTCCTCATCACCAGCGATGAAGAAGGTCCGGCCATCGATGGCACCGTGGTGGTCTGCAATGCGCTCAAGGCGCGTGGCGAGCAGCTGGATTACTGCATCGTCGGCGAGCCGACCTCGGCCAAGACCCTGGGCGACATGATCAAGAACGGCCGCCGCGGCACCATGTCGGGCAAGCTGACCGTCAAGGGCATCCAGGGCCATATCGCCTATCCGCAACTGGCGCGCAATCCCATCCACCAGGCTGCGCCGGCACTGGCCGAACTGGTGGCCGAGCAGTGGGATGCGGGCAATGAGTACTACCTGCCGACCTCCTGGCAGATCTCCAACATCCACGGCGGCACCGGCGCCTCCAACGTGATCCCGGGCGAAGTGGTGATCGACTTCAACTTCCGCTTTTCCACCGCCAGCACCGTGGAAGGTTTGCAGCAGCGCGTGCATGCCATCCTCGACAAGCACGGCCTGGAATACGACCTGAAGTGGACCGTTGGCGGCCTGCCCTTCCTGACCCCGCGCGGCGACCTGTCGGATGCGCTGTCCAAGGCGATCAAGGACGAGACCGGACTGGATACCGAACTGTCGACCACCGGTGGTACCTCAGACGGCCGCTTCATCGCCCGGATCTGCCCGCAGGTGATCGAGTTCGGTCCGCCCAATGACAGCATCCACAAGATTGATGAGCACATCGAAGTGCGCTACATCGATCCCCTGAAAAACATCTACCGCAAGACGCTGGAAAACCTGCTGGCGTAAGCCCAAGCATTGAAGAGAACACCATGACCCCCAACAATTTCTCCACCGTGCGCGACCTGCTGCGCTACGCCGTGACCCGCTTCAACACCGAGCAACTGTTCTTCGGCCACGGCAGCAGCAATGCGCTCGACGAGGCAGCCTACCTGATCCTGCATACGCTCAAATTGCCGCTGGATCAGCTCGATCCCTTCCTCGATGCGCGTCTGCTCCCCGAGGAAATCGCGTCCGTCATGCGTGTGATCGAACGCCGCAGCAAGGACCGCGTCCCGGCCGCCTACATCACCAATGAAGCCTGGCTGGGCGCATATCGCTTCTACGTAGATGAACGCGTGATCGTGCCGCGTTCCTTCATCGCCGAACTGATTCCGCAGCATTTCTCGCCCTGGATCCAGGATCCGGAAGCCCTCGTCAACGCGCTGGACCTGTGCACCGGTTCCGGTTGCCTGCCGATCCTGCTGGCCGATGCCTTCCCGAACGCGCAGATCGATGCGGTCGACATCTCTGCCGATGCGCTGGCCGTGGCGCGCAAGAATGTGGACGAATACCAGTTGCAGGAGCGCATCAACCTGGTCGAGTCCGACCTGTACACGCAACTGCCGCTGCGCAAGTACGACTTGATCATCAGCAATCCGCCGTATGTGAATTCCGGTTCCATGAGCAAGCTGCCTCAGGAATACCTGCGCGAACCGCAACTGGCCCTGGCCGGTGGCGAGGATGGCATGGACCTGGTGCGCAAGATCGTCGCTGGCGCTGCCGAGCGCCTCACGCCCGAAGGCGTGCTGGTGGTCGAGATCGGCAATGAGCGCGCCTTCGCCGAAGCCGCCTTCCCGGAACTGGAACTGACCTGGCTGACCACCAGTGCCGGTGACGACATGGTGTTCCTGGTCACGGCCGAACAACTGCAACTGGCCTGACCCTGAGCGTCAGCATCCGCGTTAGCGCGCTCCAACGATTGTGAATCACCGATGATCCGTTTCCAGCAAGTCTCCCTCCAGCGTGGCGTCAAGCCGCTCCTGGAAAATGTCGACCTGACACTCAATCCGGGCGACAAGATCGGCCTGATCGGCGCCAATGGCGCCGGCAAGTCCAGCCTGTTCGCCATGCTGCGTGGCGAGCTGCATGCCGACCAGGGCAATGTCGATTTCCCGGCGCGCTGGCGCATGGCCTATGTTGCGCAGGAAACGCCGGCGCTGGATCGTCCCGCCATCGAGTACGCCATCGATGGCGACGCTCACCTGCGCCAGCTGGAAGCCGATCTGGCCCGCGCCGAAGCGCAGCCGGACGACAAACACGACGGCAACCATATCGCCGAGCTGCATACCGCGTTGGCCGATGCCGATGCCTACACCGTGCGCTCGCGCGCCGAGCAATTGCTGCTGGGCCTGGGGTTCTCGCTGGAACAGATGGCGCGGCCGGTGGCCAGCTTCTCCGGCGGCTGGCGCATGCGCCTGAACCTGGCGCAGGCGCTGATGTGCCCGTCCGACCTGCTGCTGCTGGACGAACCGACCA
>NZ_DBIC01000294.1:30583-31156 GCF_002296545.1 Herbaspirillum sp. UBA812
GGACGAACCGACCAACCACCTGGACCTGGATGCCATCATCTGGCTGGAAGACTGGTTGAAGCGCTACGCGGGCACCCTGCTCATCATTTCCCACGACCGCGATTTCCTGGATGGCGTAGTGAACGTGATCGTTCATATCGACGACCGCAAACTGAAGCGTTATTCCGGCAACTACAGCAGCTTCGAGCGCCAGCGCTCGGCCCAGCTGGAGCTGATGGCGGGAATGATCGAGAAGCAGCAGCGCCAGCGTGCGCACCTGCAATCCTTCATCGACCGCTTCAAGGCCAAGGCGACCAAGGCACGCCAGGCCCAGAGCCGCATGAAGGCGCTGTCCAAGATGGAAGAACTGGCGCCGCTGCGGGCGGCCGCCGAATTCTCCTTCGAATTCCGCGAGCCGCTGTCGGCACCAAATCCGCTGTTGGTCATGGAAAAGGTCAACGCGGGTTATCACATCGAGGGCAAGAATGGTGCGCCCGATGAAGACAAGATCATCGTGCATGGCATCGATTTCTCGCTGCAGAGTGGGCAGCGCATTGGTCTGCTGGGCGTCAACGGCGCGGGCAAGTCCACGCT
>NZ_DBIC01000294.1:31442-31621 GCF_002296545.1 Herbaspirillum sp. UBA812
CAACGGCGCGGGCAAGTCCACGCTCATCAAGACCGTGGCCGGCGAGATCGATCCGCTGTCCGGTACGGCCCGTCTGGGCAAGGGGCTGGTGATCGGCTACTTCGCCCAGCATCAGGTGGAAATGCTGCGCCATGACGAATCGCCGCTATGGCACCTGACCCGTCTGGCACCGGATGTGC
>NZ_DBIC01000126.1:0-2622 GCF_002296545.1 Herbaspirillum sp. UBA812
AAGGTCAGCGCCGAGGACGAGCCCAGGTCGAAGCTGCGCTGCGTGAGCTCGTAACTGCTGCTCTGGCTGGCCAGCGTGTCCTTGGCCAGGCGCAGGCGGTCCTGGTCGGAGGCCAGCGTCAACCAGGCAGTGGCAACTTCGGCGATCAGGGTGATCTGGGTGCTGCGACGTGCCTCGGCGGTGGAGAGGAAGGATTGCAGCGCCTGTTCCTTGAGGCTGCGGACTCTACCGAACAGGTCCAGTTCGTAGGCGCTGAAACCCAGCGTGGCGGTATAGCTGCGCGAGGTCAGCGCACGACCGGTGGCCGACAGGTCGGCCGGCGTGCGGCTGGCCGATTCACTGGTGGCGGCGTTGATGGTCGGGAACAGTGCGGCGCGCTCCACGCCATATTGGGCACGCGCCTTCTCGATGTTGAGTACGGCCACGCGCAGATCGCGATTGTTGGCCAGACTGAGGCTTATCACTTCCTGCAATGTCGGATCGGTGAAGACATCACGCCAGCCGATATCAGACACCGCCATGGCCGGCGTGCCGCTCGCGGCCGCTGCGCTGTGGTCGCCCGCAAACTGGCTCGCCACGGGGGCGGCGGGCCGCTGGTAGTCCGGCATCAGGGTGCAGCCGCCCAGCAGCATGGCCAGCAGCAGCGGTGTCATCAGCGCGCGGGGACGATGCGCGGCGCGATGGGTCAGGGAAGGATTCATGTCAGTGCTCCGGGGAAATCGCGGGTTGGCCTTGCGGCGCGGAGGAAGGCTTGCGGGCGAACAGCTTCATGATGATCACGAAGAACAGCGGCACGAAGAACACCGCCAGCACCGTACCCGAGAGCATGCCGCCGATCACTGCCGTGCCCAGCGCATGCTGTGCGCCGGCACCCGCACCGCTGCCCAGCACCAGCGGCAGCACGCCGAGAATGAAGGCCAGCGAGGTCATCAGGATAGGACGCAAGCGCATGCGCACCGCATCCATGGTGGCTTCCACCAGGCTCTTGCCATGCTCGTGCAGATCCTTGGCAAATTCCACGATCAGGATGGCGTTCTTGCAGGCCAGGCCGATGGTAGTCAGCAAGCCCACCTGGAAGTAGACGTCATTCATCTTCCAGGTCAGGATCGCGCCCAGCAACGCGCCGAACACGCCCAGCGGCACCACCAGGATCACCGAGAACGGCACCGCCCAGCTTTCATAAAGGGCCGCCAGCGCCAGGAACACGATCAGGATCGAGATCGAATACAGCAGGCCGGTCTTGCCGCTGGAGGCCTTTTCCTGCAGCGACAGGCCGGTCCACTCATAGCCGATGCCAGGCGGCATCTTGGCCAGGGCCGCTTCCACGATGGCCATGGCTTCACCGCTGGAGGCCGCCCCCGGCAAGGCCATACCGAGGATTTCCATCGAGGGCACGCCGTTGTAGCGCTCCAGGCGCGGCGATCCGGAAGTCCAGCTGGCGGTCGAGAAGGCGCTGAAGGGAACCATGGTGCCGGCACTGTTGCGCACGTACCAGCGATCGAGGTCGGAGGGCAGCATGCGGTATTGCGCATCGGCCTGCAGCATCACCTTCTTGACGCGGCCCTTGTCGATGAAGTCATTGACGTAGCTGCTGCCCCAGGCGGTGGCGATGGTGTCATTGATGTCGGACATGGCCACGCCCAGTGCTCCGGCCTTGTCGGTATCGACATTGAGGCGGAACTCCGGTGTATCTTCCAGGCCGTTGGGGCGCACCGCCACCAGGCGCTTGTCCTGCATCAGCGTGCCCAGCAACTGGTTGCGCGCCTGCATCAGGGCGGCGTGGCCAAGGTTGGCTTCATCCTTCAGCATCAGGTCGAAGCCGGTGGCATTGCCCAGTTCGGACACGGCTGGCGGGGCGAAGGCGAATACGCGGGCATCACGGATCTGCGCGAAGGCGGCACCGGCCTTGGCCGCGACGTCGGTCACCGAGAGTCCGGGGCCCTTGCGCTCATCCCAGGGCTTGAGCTTGATGAAGGCAAAGCCCATGTTCTGGCCGCTGCCGGCGAAGCTGAAACCGGAGACGGCGAACACGCCCGATACCGCATCCTTCTGGTCCACCAGGAAATGATGCTCGACCAGTTCAATCACTTCATCGGTGCGCGCCTTGGTGGCACCGGAGGGCAACTGCAGGATCGCAAACAGCGTGCCCTGGTCTTCATCCGGCAGGAAGCCCACGGGCAGCTTCATGAATCCCGTCACCACCAGCGCCAGCAGTACCGCGTAAGCGGCCATGTAACGCCAGCCGCGGCCCAGCATGTGACGCACGATGCCCTGGTAGCGCAGGTTGCCGCGATCGAACTGGCGATTGAACCACCCGAAGAAACCGGTCGTGGCCAGCGCATGGCCCTTGGCCGCGGGCTTGAGCAGCGTGGCGCACAGGGCCGGTGTCAGCACCAGTGCCACCAGCACCGACAGCGTCATGGCCGAGACGATGGTGATGGAGAACTGGCGATAGATCACGCCGGTCGAGCCGCTGAAGAAGGCCATCGGCACGAACACCGCTGCCAGCACCAGCGCCACGCCGACCAGCGCGCCACTGATCTGGCCCATGGACTTGCGGGTGGCTTCCTTGGGCGGCAAGCCTTCCTCGGACATCACGCGCTCGACGTTTTCCACCACCAC
>NZ_DBIC01000280.1:0-13633 GCF_002296545.1 Herbaspirillum sp. UBA812
TCGATATCCTCGGCCGTGAGGAACAGGTATTGCGGGCAGCTCTCGGCATAGATCTGCGCGCCCAGCAGCCTGGCATTGCGGATGGTCTGCACCGTCTCGGCCCCGGCCACGTGCACGATCAACACCGGCACGCCGATCAGACGCGACAGCGCAATGGCACGCTGGCTGGCTTCCGCCTCGGCCAGAGGGTCATGCGCCACGGCGTGGAACTTGGGCGCGGTATGGCCCTGGTCCAGCAGGCGCGAGGCGAGCCAGCGGATCATGTCGTGGTTCTCGGCATGGATCATCACCAGCGCCCCTTCGCGGCCGGCCAGCGCCATCACGTCCAGCAACTGGTAGTCATCAAGCTTGAGGGCGTTGTAGGTCATGTAGACCTTCAGCGAGGTGATGCCATCGCGGATGGCTTGCGGCAGGTCGTGCTGCAGGGCCTGCTCGTCGGGGTCGGCCAGGATCAGGTGGAAACCATAGTCGATCACCGCCTTCTCGCGGGCACGCTGTGCATAGTCGGCGATCACGTCGGGGATGCGGTTGCCGCGATGCTGGGCCGCGAACGGGATGATGGTGGTGGTGCCGCCAAATGCCGCCGAGACCGAGCCCGAATAGAAATCATCGGCACACATCATGCCCATGCCGGAGAGCTGCTCGATGTGGCAATGGCTGTCGATGCCGCCAGGCAGGACCCAGCGTCCGGCGGCGTCGATGTCCTCGCGTCCCGGCGGCAGGTGCGGCGCGATGCGCGCGATCACGCCGTCCTTGACGCCAATGTCGGCAAAGAAGGTCTCGCGGTCGGTAGAGATGCGGCCGTTGCGGATGGTGAGGTCGAAGTCCATGCGGGAGTCTTGAGGTCAGAAGGTTCCGGGATAGGCACCGCCATCCAAGAGCAGGTTTTGTCCGGTGACAAACCCTGCCTGGGCGCTGCATAGCCAGGCGCAGGCGTCGCCGAATTCGGCAGGCTGGCCGAAGCGGCGGGCCGGGTTGGCGGCGCGGCGGGCCGCCAGCACCTCTTCGGCCGACTTGCCGCTGCCGCGTGCGCTGGCCGCGGCCGTCGTCAGCAGTCGCTCGGTCTCGAAAGGACCGGGCAGCAGGTTGTTGATGGTCACGTTGCGGGCCACGGTCGTTCTTGCCAGGCCGGCGACGAATCCGGTCAGCCCGGAGCGCGCGCCATTGGACAAACCGAGGATGTCGATGGGTGCCTTCACCGCGCCGGAGGTGATGTTGACGATGCGGCCGAAGCCACGCTGCATCATGCCATCCACGGTGGCCTTGATCAGTTCGATGGGTGTGAGCATGTTGGCATCGATGGCCGCGATCCAGTCCTCGCGCGACCATTCGCGAAAATCGCCCGGCTTGGGACCGCCGGCGTTGGTGACCAGGATGTCCGGCGCGGGACAGGCGGCCAGCGCCAGTGCACGGCCCTCGGGCGTGGTGATGTCGCCCGCCACCGTCGTGACGGTGGCCCCGGTGGCCGCGCGTACCTGCTGCGCTGCGGCTTCAAGGACTTCGGCCCCGCGTGCGGTCATGGTCACGGCCACGCCCTCGCGTGCCAGCGAGATGGCACAGGCCAGGCCCAGGCCTTTGCTGGAGGCACATACCAGGGCGCGTCGCCCGCTGATTCCCAGATCCATCGGCGGCTCCTCAGTGGATGGCCAGCGCGCCGCGCTGATCCAGGTCCAGGCCCACGCGGGCGATCACGGCTTCCAGTTCGCGCTCGGTCTCGGGATCGATGCGCATGCCCGGCGAGCGGATGGCATCGCTGCCGATGACGCCGCGCTTGCGATAGACATACTTGCGCAGCGACAGGCCGATCTTGGGCTGGAACTCGTAACGGATCAGCGGGCAATACTTGTCGAAGGTCGCTGCCGCACCCGCCAGGTCACCGGCGGCGAACTGGTCGTAGATGCGGACCAGGATCTCGGGGAAGGCAAAGCCGGTCATGGTCCCGACCGCGCCACGCTGCAGCTCTTCCAGGAAATACACGCCACCCAGGCCGCCGAAGATGCGCATCGATTCACCAGCCAGGTCGCGGATGCGGCTGATCTTCTGGCCCACCGGCGGCTCTTCCATCTTGATGAAGTTGACGCCGCCCTCGCGTCCCAGGCGGGCAATCACCTCGGCCTTGATCTCGGTCCCGAAGGAATCGGGGAAGTCATGGATCACGACAGGAATGGACAGGGCTGCAGCCAGCGACTTGTAATAGTCGAACTGCACCGCATCCGAAGCCATGTCCAGGGGTGCCGCGAAGACCGCCGCCGCGCCCGCCTCGGCCGCTTCCGTGGCTTGCTCGATGGCACCGGCCAGGCCCAGGGCGCGCACGCCGACCCAGACCGGCACCCGTCCTGCCGCACACTTGACGAACGTTGACGTCACCGCGCGGCGCTCGGCATTGGAGAGCTTGTGCGCCTCCCCCAGGAAACCGAGGATGGCCAGGCCCGAGACGCCGGCTTCGATCTGGAACTCGACCAGCGTAGCGATGCTGCCCAGGTCCAGTGCGCCATCGGCGGTGAACGGCGTGGGGCAGATGGTGTAGACACCGCGCGCAGTGGCCAGCGCGGAAGCAGGGGCAAGAGTTGAAGACATGCGCGACGTTCCATGAAGAGAGTGTGGACACGGCGGCCCGCCTGAGGGCGGACCGGAGAAGTTGGAAACGATTGTCGTGGAGTCATCTGCGCTTGTCGCTTGCCTTTTTGTGTGCTTGCCTTAACGTCGTGTTAATCGCCGGTTCCAGCCGATATGTTCGTTTCTTCATCAGGCAGGCCATATCCCTGCGCCCGCACCAGCTGCTGCAGTTCAGCAATGAAGGCTTGGGTCAATTGCGAGAGCGGCTCGGTTCGCACATGCACCAGGTTGGCCCGCAAGATGGGGGCGCGCGCCACCGGCCGCACCACCATCTGGCTGGTGCCGGCCCAGCTGCGCACCGAAAACTCATCGACCAGCGCCACCCCCGCCCCCATCTGCACCAGCGAACAGGCGTTCTGGGGCGAGCCCACTTCCATGATGGGGCGCAGGGGCTCTTCCTCGGTCTGGTAGAAGCGTCCGACGATGCCGCCGAAGGGCGAATCGCGGTTGTAGGAGATCAGCGGGAATGGCCGCAGATCGGCCAGGCTCAGCGTGCCGCGCCGGGTCAGCTCGTGGTTGTAGGGCAGCACGCAGACCAGGCGGTTGCTGCACAGGGGCGTGACCTGCAGGCTGGGGTGTTCCATCGGCAGGATGATGATGCCCAGGTCGGCCTGGCGCGACAGCAGGCGGTCCTTGAGGTAGCCATAGTTGAGACAGTGGAAGGTCAGCTTGACCTCCGGATGGCGGTTGCGGAACAGCGCGATGGCCTGCGGGATCAGCATCTGCCCGATGCTCGGGCTGGAGACGATGTTGAGAATGCCACTGCGGTTTTCCGACAGGTCGGTGGCCAGCTCGTTGACGCGCTGCACCGCCTGATACACATGTTCCACTTCATGGAACAGCTTCTTGGCTTCGGGCGTGGCGTACAGCCGGCCCTTGATGCGTTCGAACAGGGCGAAGCCGACCCGTTGTTCTGTGTGGGAGAGCAGGCGGCTCACCGCCGGCTGCGAGACAAACAGCAATTGCGAGGCACCGCTGATGGAGCCGGTCGTCATGACCGCGCGGAACACCTCGATCTGGCGCAGGTTCAGTGCCATGGATCCTCATCGCGCATAACAGCATGTTAAGGGGAACACACAAATGAGCAAGGAGCATGCCCGTCGGCCTGGGGTAGAGTCGTTGCCTGTACTGACTCCTGTTTTGCGAGAAACCATCATGTCCCTTGTCCCGGCCGACGGCCCTGCCCTGTTCGTCATCAATCCCAATAGTACGGCCGCCGTCACGCGCGGCATCGATGCGGCCATGACGCCGCTGCGCATGGCCGGCGGACCGTCCATCGAATGCCTGTCGCTGCCCTCGGGACCGCCCGGCATCCAGACCCAGCAGGACGTGGACAACGTGGCCCCGCAGCTGGTGGCGCTGGCGCGCTCCTTGCGTGCCCGTGCGGGGGCTTTCGTGATTGCCTGCTATTCCGATCCCGGCCTGCACGCGGTACGCGAGGCGGTGGACGTGCCGGTGCTGGGCATCATGGAAAGTGGCGTGCTGACGGCCCTGACACTGGGCCAGCGCTTCGGCGTCATCGCCATCCTGCCGGGCTCGATCCCGCGCCATCTGCGCGCCTATGGCGCGATGGGCGTGCAATCACGGCTGGCGGGCGAACTGGCCATCGGCCTGAACGTGACCGATCTGGCCGACTATGACCGCACGCTGGCCCGCATGTGCGAGGTAGGCCTGCGCCTGCGCGATACGCAGGGTGCCGACGTGATCGTCATGGGCTGCGCCGGCATGGCGGTCTATCGGGACGCCTTGCAGGAAGCGCTGGGCATACCCGTGGTGGAACCCAGCCAGGCAGCAGCGGCCATGGCCATCGGCCGCATCAAGATGAACTGGCATGGTGCCTGAGGACCGATATGAATGAAAATACCCAGCAACTGATCGAGCAACTGCGCAGCATCGTGGGGGACGCCGGACTGGTCACGGCAGCTGACGAGCAGGCTTCGTACGTGAAGGATTGGCTCAACAAATGGCAGGGCCGCGTCGCCGTCGTGGTGCGCCCGGCCGACACCGCGCAAACCGCCGAGGTGGTGCGCCTGTGCCACCAGACCCATACCCCCATCGTCACCCAGGGTGGCAACACCGGCATGAGTGGCGGCGCTACGCCCGACGACAGCGGTGCCCAAGTGATTCTCTCGACCACGCGCATGCACCGCATCCGCGCAGTGGACCCCATCAACAACACCATGACGGTGGACGCCGGGGTGATCCTGGCCCATGCACAGGAAGCGGCGCGCGCCGCAGGACGCTACTTCCCGCTCAGCCTGGGGGCCGAAGGCAGCTGCACGGTCGGCGGCAACCTGGCCACCAATGCCGGAGGAATTGCGGTACTGCGCTTTGGCAACATGCGCGAGCTGGCACTGGGCCTGGAGGTGGTGCTGCCCGATGGCCGCATCTGGAATGGCTTGCGCGGCCTGCGCAAGGACAACACCGGCTACGACCTGCGCGACCTGTTCATTGGCTCCGAAGGCACCTTGGGCGTGATCACCGGCGCGGTACTGAAATTGTTTTCGCAACCGCACGCGCGCGCTACCGCCTGGGTCGGCTGCGACAGCCTGGCGCAGCTGGCCGAGCTGCTGGCGCGCACGCGGGCGCGCTGCGGCGACCGGCTGGTGGCTTTCGAGATGATGTCGGCCGCCTCGCTGGCGCTGGTGCTGCAGCACGTCACAGACACCCGCGCGCCGCTGGCGCAGCCGGCTCGCTACAACGCCCTGATCGAACTGGCCGATACCGAAGACCTGGGCTTGCAATCCATGCTGGAGGAGCTGCTCGGGCAAGCCATGGAAGATGCGCTGGTCACTGACGCCATGCTCTGCTCCAACGGTACCCAGGCCGCCGCCCTGTGGAAAATCCGCGAGGGCATTTCGCAGGCGCAGGTACGGGCGGGCAAGGTCATCAAGCACGACATCGCCCTGCCGATCTCGGCCATCGCCGAGTTCGTGGACCAGGCCGAGCGCGCGATCGCCGCTTGCGGGCTGCAGGCCGAGCTCATCAACTTCGGCCACCTGGGCGATGGCAACCTGCACTTCAATGTGATGATCCCGCTGTCCTCTTCTTATGACGAGGTCAGGCAGGCCACGTTGCTGCTCAACAGACTGGTGCACGACCTGGTGACGGAAAAACAAGGCAGCATCAGCGCCGAACATGGCGTGGGCCAATTGCGGCGCGACGAACTGCGGCACTACAAGTCGCCGCTGGAGATGGAACTGATGCTGCGCATCAAGCAGGCGTTTGATCCCAACCTGATCATGAATCCGGGCAAGTTGCTCTAGCCGGAGAATGACGCAGGCGAAAACCGTGAATGCACGAAAAAAATGGCGGACCCGAGGGTCCGCCATTTTTTTCATGCAAGACGCTGCGCTTACTTCTTGCGCTGCGGCGGCAAGTCCGTGCAATGCCCTTCGGCGACTTCAGCGGCCATGCCCAGCGATTCACCCAGCGTCGGGTGCGGGTGGATGGTCTTGCCGATATCGACGGCGTCCGCGCCCATCTCGATGGCCAGCGCCACTTCGCCGATCATGTCGCCTGCGTGCGTACCGACGATGCCGCCACCGATGATGCGATGGGTCTCGGCATCAAAGAGCAGCTTGGTGAAACCTTCCGAACGGCCATTGGCCACGGCGCGACCGGAAGCGGCCCACGGGAAGTGGCCCTTCTCGATCTTGATACCCTTGGCCTTGGCTTCGTCTTCGGTCACGCCGACCCATGCCACTTCCGGATCGGTATAAGCCACCGAGGGGATCACGCTGGCGTCGAAGAAGCTCTTCTCGCCGGCAATCGCTTCAGCAGCCACGTGGCCTTCGTGCACCGCCTTGTGTGCCAGCATGGGCTGGCCCACCAGGTCGCCGATGGCGAAGATGTGCGGCACGTTGGTGCGCATCTGCTTGTCCACGGCGATGAAGCCGCGATCGGAGACGATCACGCCCGCCTTGTCGGCCGACAGCTTCTTGCCGTTCGGGCTGCGGCCCACGGCCACCAGCACCAGGTCGTACAGTTGCGGCTCGGGTGCGGTAGCACCGGCTTCAGCGGCTTCGAAAGTCACCTTGATGCCTTCGGGCAGGGCTTCCACGGCGACCGTCTTGGTCTTGACCATGACGTTGTCGAAGCGTTTTTCGTTGAACTTCTGCCAGACCTTGACCATGTCGCGGTCCGCGCCTTGCATCAGGCCGTCCATCATCTCGACCACGTCGATGCGTGCGCCCAGGGTGGAATAGACGGTGGCCATTTCCAGGCCGATGATGCCGCCGCCGATGACCAGCATGCGCTTGGGTACCTGGCGCAGTTCCAGCGCGCCGGTCGAATCGACGATGCGCGGATCCTGCGGTACGAACGGCAGGTTCACCACGGACGAACCAGCGGCGATGATGGCGTGCTTGAACTGCACCACCTTCTTGCTGCCGTCTTCAGCGGTGACTTCGATGTGGTTGGGGCCGGCGAACTGGCCGTTACCACGGACCACCTGAACCTTGCGCGCCTTGGCCATGCCGGCCAGGCCACCGGTCATGGTGCCGATGACCTTGTCCTTGTAGGCGCGCAGCTTGTCGATGTCGATCTCGGGCTTGCCGAAGGTCACGCCGTGCGAGGCCATGGCGGCGGTCTCGTCGATCACGGCAGCCACGTGCAGCAGGGCCTTGGAGGGAATGCAGCCGACGTTGAGGCAGACGCCACCCAGGGTCGCATCGCGCTCGACGATGACGGTATTGAGGCCCAGGTCGGCCGCGCGGAAGGCAGCCGAGTAACCGCCAGGACCACCACCGAGCACCATGACGTCGCACTGCACATCGGCGCTGCCGCCGAAGCTGGCAGCGGCCGGTGCCGCCGCCGGGGCGGCGGGCGCAGCAGCAGGCGCGGCAGCCGGAGCGGGTGCAGCGGCCGGTGCCGGTGCGGCAGCCGCTTCACCAGCGGCTTCCACCATCAGCAGCAGGGAGCCTTCGGCGACCTTGTCACCGACCTTGACCTTCACTTCCTTGACCACGCCGGCCTGGCTGGACGGGATTTCCATGCTGGCCTTGTCGGATTCGACGGTGATCAGCGACTGATCCACCTTGATGGTGTCGCCGACCTTGACCATCACCTCGATGACTTCGACTTCCTTGAAATCCCCGATATCGGGGACCTTGACTTCAGAGAGACTCATTGTCCTGACTCCGTAATGTTCGGTGGTGGCTTAGAGGAGCGACTTGCGCAGATCGCCCAGCACGTCGGCCAGGTAGGCCGAGAAGCGCGCGCCCATGGCGCCGTCGATGACACGGTGGTCATAGGACAGCGAGGTCGGCAGCATCAGGCGCGGCACGAACTGCTTGCCATCCCACACCGGCTTGGTGATCGACTTGGACAGGCCCAGGATGGCCACTTCCGGCGCATTGATGATGGGCGTGAAGGCAGTACCGCCAATGCCACCCAGCGAAGAAATGGTGAAGGTCGCACCTTGCATGTCGGCCGGCTTCAGCTTGCCATCGCGGGCTTGTGCGGACAGTTCGCCCATTTCGGTGGCGATCTGGCCGATGCTCTTCTGGTCGGCGTTCTTGATGACCGGGACCACCAGGCCATTCGGGGTATCGGCGGCGAAGCCGATGTTGTAGTACTTCTTCAGGATCAGGTTCTCGCCCTTCTCGTCCAGGGACGCATTGAAGGCCGGGAATTTCTTCAGGGCCGAGACGCTGGCCTTGATGACGAAGGCCAGCATGGTCAGCTTGACCGGCGACTTGGCCTTGGCGAAGGCGTCGTTGGAGGTCTTGCGGAATTCTTCCAGCTCGGTCACGTCGGCTTCGTCGAACTGTGTCACGTGGGGAATCATGACCCAGTTGCGATGCAGGTTGGGGCCGCTGATCTTCTTGATGCGCGACAGCGGTTGCAGTTCGGTTTCACCAAACTTGCTGAAGTCCAGCGACGGCCACGGCAGCAGGTTCATGCCAGAACCGCTGCCATTGGTCGCCGGTGCGGCAGCGGCCACCGAAGTGGAACCGGCCATGACGCCCTTGACGAAGTTCTGCACGTCCAATTGCAGGATGCGGCCCTTGGGACCGGTGGCCGGCACGCGCGAGAGGTCCACGCCCAGTTCGCGGGCGAACTTGCGCACGGAAGGCGAAGCGTGGGCCTTGCCGCCGGTGCTGGTAGCCGATGCGGTAGCGATGGCAGGTGCGGCAGCAGCGGCCGGCGCAGGGGCTGCAGCAGGAGCCGGTGCAGCGGCCGCAGCGGCTGCAGGTGCGGCGGCGGCAGGAGCCGCGGCAGCAGCCGGTGCGCCACCCGCAGCTTCGATGGTGGCGATGATGCTGCCCTTGGCGACCTTGTCACCCAGCTTGATCTTCAGTTCCTTGATGACGCCGGCGTGGCTGGAGGGGATCTCCATGCTGGCCTTGTCGGATTCCACGGTCAGCAGGGATTGCTCTGCCTTGACGGTGTCGCCGACCTTGACCATGACTTCGATGACTTCCACTTCCTTGAAGTCCCCGATATCAGGGACTTCGATCTCGATGGTGCCACCACCGGCGGCGGCAGGCGCCGCGGCCGGAGCAGGGGCCGGTGCGGAAGCCTGCGCGGCGGCCGGTGCAGCGGCGGCTGCTTGCGGTGCGGCGGCAGGGGCAGCCGCAGCGCCCTCGCCTTCGACGATCACCAGCAGCGAACCTTCGGCGACCTTGTCACCGACCTTGACCTTGATTTCCTTGACCACGCCGGCCTGGCTGGACGGGATTTCCATGCTGGCCTTGTCGGATTCAACCGTGATCAGCGACTGGTCGACCTTGATCGTGTCGCCGACCTTGACCATCACCTCAATGACTTCGACTTCCTTGAAATCGCCGATGTCCGGGACTTTTACTTCGACTTGACTCATCTGATGCGCTCCGTTGTTCTGTTCCCAGGCACTGGGCCGGGAGAAGTATTCGCTTGGGGCAGGTGCTGCCTGAGCAGCGGACCTCCCCGTTGGGGTGGCAGTTCCAGACACGACACATCCCCGCGATCAGCAGGCTGAGGCGGGGATGGTCGGTCAGGCAGTCCTTACAGGGTCACCGGGTTCGGCTTGTTCGGATCAATGCCGTATTTGGCGATGGCTTGCGCCACCACTTCCGGCTTGATCTTGCCTTCATCGGCCAGCGACTTCAGGGCGGCCACGGTCACGAAGTAACGGTTCACTTCGAAGAACTCACGCAGCTTGGCGCGGGTGTCCGAACGGCCGTAACCGTCGGTGCCCAGCACCTTGTAGGAACGGCCCTTCGGCACGAAGGCGCGGACCTGCTCGGCGTAGGTGCGCATGTAGTCGGTGGAGACCACGATCGGGCCTTCGCTGCCTTCCAGCGATTGCTCGAAGTAGCTCTTCTTCGGCGCCTCGGCCGGGTGCAGCATGTTCCAGCGCTCCACGTCCTGGCCATCGCGGGCCAACAGGGTGAAGGACGGTGCGGACCAGACGTCGGCGTCGACCTTCCAGTCATCGCGCAGCAGGTCGGCTGCGGCGATGACTTCGCGCAGGATGGTGCCCGAACCCAGCAGTTGCACGCGCAGCTGGTTTTGCTTGCCGCCTTCGTTCAGCAGGTACAGGCCCTTGACGATGCCCTCTTCCTGGCCCGGCTTGATGCCAGGGTGGCCGTAGTTCTCGTTCATCACGGTGATGTAGTAGAACACGTCTTCCTGGTTGGCCACCATGCGGCGCAGGCCGTCATGGATGATCACGGCGACTTCGTGGGCGAAGGTCGGGTCGTAGGGGATGCAGTTCGGGATCGCCGAGGCGAACACGTGGCTGTGGCCGTCTTCGTGCTGCAGGCCTTCACCGTTCAGGGTGGTACGGCCGGCCGTGCCGCCGATCAGGAAGCCGCGAGCGCGCATGTCACCGGCTGCCCATGCCAGGTCGCCGATACGCTGCAGACCGAACATGGAGTAGTAGGTGTAGAACGGAATCATCACGCGGTTGTTGGTCGAGTACGAGGTCGCCGCAGCGATCCACGAGCTCATGCCACCGGCTTCGTTGATGCCTTCCTGCAGGATCTGGCCGGCCTTGTCTTCGCGGTAGTACATCACCTGGTCCTTGTCGACCGGTTCGTACAACTGGCCGACCTGGCTGAAGATGCCGATCTGGCGGAACAGGCCTTCCATACCGAAGGTACGGGACTCGTCGACCATGATGGGCACCACGCGCTGGCCCAGGTTGGGGTCGCGCAGCAGTGCGGTCAGCACGCGCGAATAGGCGGCGGTGGTGGAGATCTCACGGCCTTCGGCGGTGGGTTCCAGCATGGCCTGGAAGGCCGACAGTTCCGGCACCGGCAGCTTTTCGTCGGCGTGGACGCGGCGCTGCGGCAGGTAACCGCCCAAGGCCTTGCGGCGCTCGTGCAGGTACTGCATTTCCGGTGCGTCGTCAGCCGGCTTGAAGAACGGGATGTTGGGCAGCTCAGCGTCCGAGATCGGCAGCTGGAAGCGGTCGCGCATGGCGCGGATGGCTTCGTCGTCCAGTTTCTTGGTGTTGTGCGCGGTGTTGCGCGCTTCGCCGGCCTTGCCGAAGCCATAGCCCTTGATGGACTTGGCCAGGATCACGGTCGGCTGGTCCTTGGATTCCTGGGCAACCTTGAAGGCAGCATAGATCTTGTGCGGGTCGTGGCCGCCGCGGGTCAGGCGCCAGATGTCGTCATCCGACATCTTGGAGACCATTTCCAGCAGCTTGGGATGCTTGCCGAAGAAGTGCTTGCGCACGAAGGCGCCGTCCTTGGCCTTGTAGTTCTGGTACTCGCCGTCGACGGTTTCCATCATGACCTTCTGCAGGATGCCGTCCTTGTCCTTGGCCAGCAGCTCGTCCCAGCCGCTGCCCCAGATGACCTTGACCACGTTCCAGCCGGCGCCGCGGAAGTCGGACTCCAGTTCCTGGATGATCTTGCCGTTGCCGCGCACCGGGCCGTCCAGGCGTTGCAGGTTGCAGTTGACCACGATGACCAGGTTGTTCAGCTTTTCACGGCCGGCCATGCCGATGGCGCCCATCGATTCCGGCTCGTCCATCTCGCCGTCGCCACAGAAGGCCCAAACCTTGCGGTTGTCGGTCTTGGCGATGCCACGGGCGTGCAGGTACTTCAGGAAGCGTGCCTGGTAGATCGCCATCAAGGGGCCCAGGCCCATCGAGACGGTCGGGAACTGCCAGAATTCCGGCATCAGCTTGGGGTGCGGGTAAGACGACAGGCCATGGCCGTCGGCTTCGCGGCGGAAGTGGATCAGCTGGTCTTCGGTCAGGCGGCCTTCCAGGAAGGCGCGCGCGTAGATGCCGGGCGAGGAGTGGCCCTGGATGTACAGCAAGTCGCCACCGTGCTCTTCGGTCGGGGCGTGCCAGAAGTGGTTGAAGCCGATGCCCAGCATGTTGGCCAGCGACGCGAAGGAAGACAGGTGGCCACCCAGGTCGCCATCCACGCGGTTGGCCTTGACCACCATGGCCATGGCGTTCCAGCGCATCCAGGAGCGCAGGCGCTCTTCATATTCCAGGTTGCCCGGGCAGTGCTCGCCCTGGTCGGCCGGAATGGTGTTGACGTAGGCAGTGTTGCTGGAGAAGGGGATGTGGGCACCACGGCGGCGCGCCAGATCGACCATGCGTTCCATCAGGTAGTGGGCGCGGTCCGGGCCTTCCTTTTCGATCACGGCTTCGAGGGCGTCAAGCCACTCCTGGGTTTCCATCACATCGGGATCGTTGGCGGCCTGCGCCAGAACTTGATCGATTTGGGCTGACATGTCATGTCTCCTGGTTGTTGAGAGATCCGTCCGGTCGGGTGGACCAGGCGGGTCGGTCGGTTCATTCGGTACGCAATGCCGCCGGCAGGTGTTGCAGGAAAAGCGCCATGTGTTGCCTGTGCTGCAATCCTTCCCGGCCCGTGGGGCAAGGCGTTGGAGGCGAAACAGGCTTAAATGTACGGTCTTCCAGCCGTGTGGACGACGAATTTTATCAGGGAATTTTTGATTTTCAAATTACGATAATCAATTTCATAATGCGAAAATATGCTGCAAAGCGGCATGAATAGGGGCTTCCAGGGCCTCGTATTTTTACTATATGCCCCTGTGAGCGAGGGTTTCTTGCCCTGTTTGCAATGCCGCAAAGACTGCCAGGAGAGCCTCAAACGGCATTTTTCGCACCATAAAAGTGAACGGAAAGAATTGCCAAGGCAGCAATGACCTGCCTTTCCGGCCGACAAGCAAAAACGCCTCGTCGAGGGACGAGGCGTTGCCATTTTGTATATCGTTCAGGAATTGCCCACCATAAATGAAGCGGAAGGTCCGGTATCAGATGGCGATATTGCCCAGGGTACTGGCCCGGTAGGCGGCCACGAAGGTATCGAAGTCGCCGACCTGAGTGCGCTCGATGTCGCGCTGGGCATCCAGCGAAGCCTGGGCGATGGCCACGAAGTCAGCCGTCTTGGTGGACGAGAGCGGACGGGCGATCAGTTCGGCGGCCTGGCGCTGGCTGGTGGCCAGGGTATAGGCCGGGAAGGAATTGCCGGCTTCGCGGATCTCGCGCAGTACGCGCGCCGAGGGCGTGCTGTCGGGATCGGCCAGCTTGGCGCGCTGCACGGCCAGGCTGTCGCGGTGCTGGGTGCCGCCGAGATGACGGTCCAGCAGCTCGGCGACCGGTTCCATGCGGTCCAGCAGTTGCTGGCCCCAGTCGGTGAGCAGCAGGCTTTCACCCTTGAATTGCAGCTTCAAGCCGGGGCGGCGGCCTTCCTTGACGGTGGCCAGGAAGTTGGCACGGTTTTCCACGCCCTCCTCGTCAGAGGTCAGACAGCTCGATTCCAGCGCCAGGAAGTGCAGGAACACATCCATGAAACGCGCCGCTTCCAGGCCGATGCCCAGCGGATTGAAGGGATCGATATCCATGCAGCGCACTTCCACATACTGCACGCCGCGCGCCGACAGCGCCTGCACCGGGCGCTCGCCGCTGTTGATGACGCGCTTGGGGCGGATCGCCGAGTAGAACTCGTTTTCGATCTGCAGGATGTTGGTATTGATCTGTACCCATTCACCGTCGCGCTTGGTGCCAATGGCTTCATACGGCGGATACGGCTCCCCG
>NZ_DBIC01000280.1:13969-16868 GCF_002296545.1 Herbaspirillum sp. UBA812
CGGATGTAGGCCGGCAGGTTGTTGTAGTGCGGGGTGATGTTGGCCTGGGCGTGGTTCTGGTAGCCCAGGTCGCTCATGCGCAGGCTGGTGCCGTAGGGCAGGAAGAGCGTGTCTTCGGAGAGCGTCTCCAGCTGGTGCGGCCGGCCGCGCAGGAAATTGGTCGCCACCGCCGGCGAAGCACCGAACAGGTACATCAGCAGCCAGCTGTAGCGGCGGAAGTTGCGGATCAGGGCAATGTAGCGCTCGGACTGGTAATCGCGGCGCGACAGGGAAGGATCGACGGTGTCATCGCCGTCCCGCAGGACTTCCCACAAGTCTTCACTTAAAGAGAAGTTGTAGTGAATACCGGCGATGCACTGCATGGTGCGGCCATAGCGCAGCGCCAGGCCACGGCGGTAGACGTGCTTCAACATGCCGATGTGCGAGCTGCCGTACCAGGCCAGCGGAATCTCGTCTTCCGGCGGCAGCACGCAGGGCATCGAGGCATTCCACAGGAATTCGCCGTCCAGCTTGGTGTAGGCAAAGCGGTGGATCTCGTCCAGGCGCTGCAGGGCATCGGCGATGTCGGGCATGGCCGGGGTGATGAATTCCAGCAGCGCTTCGGAATAATCGGTGGTGATCAGGTCATTGGTCAGGGCCGAACCCAGCGCCGGCGGATGGGGCGTGCGGGCCAGATGACCCTGGCCGTCCACGCGCAGCGTCTCCCGTTCCACGCCGCGCAGGCCCTGGCCCAGCAGCGCAAGATGGTGCGGCTGGGAAAGCTGTTGCAGGCGGCGGGTGAGGAGATCGGTCATGCGGTAGTCCTTGGTTCTTGTCGCTATGTATTAGCAGCTGGGGCTTCAGGATGCGGGAGCATAACCGAAATTGCAAATCCCCGTCGTGCGCCACCCCAAATGCCAATATGAAGGAAATTGATGCAAAAAGTATTTGCAATCAAGCAATATGCCATCTCGCGCCGGCATTTCGTCCGGCCTGCCGCCTGGCTTTATAATCACGGGTTCCGGTGCTTTGCGCCTTGAGTTCGAGTGGTCCCGGCCTGACCGGGCGCCTTCTTCCCAGCCCTGCCCTTCACTTTCTAAAGCCTTATCTGCCATGTCTGCCCAACTGATCGACGGAAACCTGCTCTCCCAACAACTGCGCGCCGAAGTGGCCCAGCGCGCCGCCGCCCTCACCGCCCAAGGCAAGCAACCCGGCCTGGCCGTGATCCTGGTGGGCGACAGCCCCGCTTCCCAGGTCTACGTGCGCAACAAGGTCAAGGCCTGCCAGGACAACGGCCTGCACTCCGTGCTGGAAAAATATGAAGCCTCGATGACGGAAGCCGAGCTGCTGGCCCGCATCGACGCCCTCAACGCCGATCCCAAGATCAACGGCATCCTGGTGCAGCTGCCGCTGCCGGCCCATATCGATGCCCACAAGGTGATTGAAGCCATCGCCCCGGAAAAGGACGTGGATGGTTTCCACGTCAGCAACGCCGGGCTGCTGATGACCGGCCAGCCGCTGTTCCGCCCCTGCACCCCCTATGGCGTCATGAAGATGCTGGAATCGATCCACTACCCGGTGCGTGGCGCCAATGCGGTGGTGGTCGGTGCATCGAACATCGTCGGCAAGCCGCAGGCGATGTTGCTCTTGCAAGCCGGTGCCACCGTCACTATCTGTAACTCCAAGACCCGTGACCTCGGCCACCACACCCGCCAGGCCGACATCCTGGTGGTCGCCACCGGCAAGCGCAACATCGTCACCGCCGACATGGTCAAGCCTGGCGCAGTCGTCATCGACGTCGGCATGAACCGCGATGACAACGGCAAGCTGTGCGGCGACGTCGATTTCGCCAATGCCAAGGAAGTTGCCGGCTGGATCACCCCGGTGCCGGGTGGCGTGGGTCCGATGACCATCACCATGCTGCTGGTCAACACCATTGAAGCCGCCGAACGCAGCTGATCGGCACGCCCTTAGCGCAATACCCTCCGGCAGCCTGGCTGCCGGCTGTTTTCAGAGAAACGAGAGCCCATGACCACCACTGACATCGCCGCCAATCCCCTGCTCGATTTCTCGGGCTATGCCCAGTTCGATGCCATCCAGCCGGAGCACGTCACCCCGGCGCTGGACAAGCTGCTGGCCGACGCCAGCCGCCTGGTCACCGAACTGGAAGCACCGATGGCCGAAGTCACCTGGGACAATTTCGTCGAGCCGCTGGAATCGGCCACCGAAAAGCTGGGCCGCGCCTGGAGCGTGGTCGGCCACTTGAATTCGGTCATGGACACCCCGGCCCTGCGCGCCACCTACAACGAGAACCAGCCGCGCCTGGTGGAATTCTGGACCGCGCTGGGCCAGAACCTGGCGCTGTTCGAGAAGTACAAGGCCCTGCAGGCCAGCCCGGCCTTTGCCTCCCTGTCGGCCGCGCGCCGCAAGGTGGTGGACAATGCCGTGCGCGACTTCCGCCTGTCCGGTGCCGAACTGGCCGACGACAAGAAGGAACGCTTCGCCGAGATCCAGGAAAAGCAGGCCATGCTGACCACCCGTTTCTCCGAAAACGTGCTGGACGCCACCAATGACTTCGCCCTCTTCGTCGAGGACGAGGCCGAATTGTCCGGGCTTCCGGCCGATGTGAAGCAAGCTGCACGGGCCGCCGCCGAGAAGGATGGCAAGCCCGGCTACAAGTTCACGCTGCACTTCCCCTCGTATTTCCCGGTGCTGCAATATGCAGATAATCGCGCCCTGCGCGAGAAGATCTACCGTGCCAACGCCACCAAAGCGTCCGAGCTGGGGGTCAAGCCGGAATGGGACAACAGCGGCAACATCGACCAGATCCTGCAACTGCGCAAGGAAGAAGCGCAACTGCTGGGCTACGCCAACTTCGCCGAAGTGTCGCTGGTGGCCAAGATGGCCAAGTCGCCCAGCG
>NZ_DBIC01000268.1:0-44328 GCF_002296545.1 Herbaspirillum sp. UBA812
CTCGTCGCCGTACTGGGCGGCGGTTTCGGCCTTGTTCAGACCTTGCAGGGCGCCGTAGTGGCGTTCGTTGAGGCGCCAGTCGTTCTTGATCGGGATGTACATCTGGTCCATTTCGTCCAGCGTGGTCCAGAGGGTGCGGATGGCGCGCTTCAACACCGAGGTGTAGGCCAGGTCGAAGGAGAAACCGGCTTCCTTGAGCAGCTTGCCGGCCTGGCGGGCTTCAGCCACGCCCTTTTCGGTCAGGTCGACGTCGACCCAGCCGGTGAAGCGGTTGGCCAGGTTCCAGGTCGATTCGCCGTGGCGCATGAATACGATTTTGTACATAGCAGGACTTGTATTGATGATGGATAAACCGCTGCGGCTGCCCCAAAGATCGACTACGCGAGACCGGGTGCACACCTTAAACTAGACTGTTCGGTCCGGATGCAAACCGCGAATGCTTCTATTTTATAATGCCGGGATTCAGTAAACTCATTGGACTGCCGTGAAATTCATCATCGACAATATTTTCCTGATCGCCCTGGCCTTGGTCTCGGGCGGTGCGCTGCTGGTTCCCTACCTGCAGCAGCGCGGCAACAAGCTGAGCCTCTTGCAGGCCACGCAGATGCTCAACCAGGGCAAGGTGCTGGTGCTGGATGTGCGTGATGCCGAGCAATTCGCCGCCGGCCACCTGCGCGACGCCCGCAACATCCCCTTGAAAGAGTTGCCGCAGCGCATCGGCGAGCTCGACAAGCTCAAGGGCCGCCCGGTCATCGTGGTGTGCCAGACCGGCACCCAGGCCAACCGTGCCGAAGCGTCGCTGAAGAAAGCCGGCTTCACCGAAGTCTACGGCTTGAACGGCGGCATCGCCGCCTGGCAGGGCCAGGGCCTGCCGCTGACCACCAAGGAGGCAAAATGAGCGCTCCCGTGACCATGTACTGCACCGCCGTGTGCCCGTATTGCATGATGGCCGAGCGTTTGCTGGCCAGCAAGGGAATCACGCAGATCGAGAAGATCCGCGTGGATCTCGAACCTCAGCAGCGTGAGCTGATGATGCAAAAGACCGGCCGCCGTACCGTGCCCCAGATCTATGTCGGCGACACCCATGTCGGTGGCTTCGATGACCTGAGCGCACTGGACCGTGCCGGCAAGCTGGACCCGCTGCTGCAAGCCTGACGCCAGGGCAGCACACTCCCCCCTATCGATTCACCGAACCTGAAAGAGATCCATGTCGGAACAGAACCAAGAAGCCCAACAGCAACCCGTTTTCCAGATCCAGCGCGTCTACCTGAAGGATCTGTCGCTGGAACAGCCGAATTCCCCGGCCATCTTCCTGGAACAGGAAGCCCCTTCGATCGAAGTGTCGGTGGACGTCGGTGCCGAAGCGCTGGCTGAAGGCGTGTTCGAATCGACCGTGACCATCACCGTGACCGCCAAGGTCAAGGACAAGGTCGCCTTCCTGGTCGAGGGCAAGCAAGCCGGCATCTTCGAGATCCGCAACGTGCCGGCCGAACAGCTGGACCCGCTGCTGGGCATCGGCTGCCCCAACATCATCTACCCGTACCTGCGCGCCAACATCGCCGACGCCATCACCCGCGCCGGTTTCCCGCCGGTGCACCTGGCCGAGATCAACTTCGAGGTGTTCTACCAGCAGCGCCTGCAGGCTCTGGCCGAGCAACAAGGCGCGACTCTGGTCAACAACGGCTCCACCGCCGTCAACTGATCGGGTTTCACCCCCTGTCCGCCTGCCGGGCCGGCCGCATCCTCTGCGGCAGCCCGGCACGACAACGAGCCGCCGCAGCCTGTGCTGCGGCGCTTTCCCTTCTGCGGAGACCTTCACGATGAAACGCCTGCCCCTGATTCTTTGCGCAACCCTGCTCGGCGCCTTCATGGCCAAGGATGCCCTGGCCCTGGACTTCAAGTCGGTCGGCGCCTCGCCCGCCATCATGTATGACGCCCCGTCCGAAAAGGGCCGCCGCGTCTATGTCGCGCCGCGCGGCATGCCGGTCGAGGTGGTGCTGACCTATGGCGACTGGAGCAAGGTCAGGGATGCCGCCGGCACGCTGTCCTGGATCTCCTCCAAGGCCTTGACGCCCAAGCGCATGCTGGTGGTGTCGGTGGCCAATGCGCGCATCTTCAATGCTGCCGATGAAAGCAGCCCGGTGGTCTTCACGGCCGACAAGTCGGTCCTGCTGGAGATGCTGGAAAGCCCCAACAATGGCTGGGTAAAGGTCCGCCATCGCGACGGCCAGAGCGGCTTCGTGAAGGCCGGCGATGTCTGGGGCGATTGAGCGAAGAGCGGCCTGAAATGAAAATCACCATTCTGGGCGCTGGCGCATGGGGTACCGCGCTGGCCATTCCCCTGGCGCGCAAGCACCAGGTCGTGCTGTGGGGGCGCAATGCCCAGGCCATGCAGGCCGCCAGCGAACAACGCGAAAACAGCCTCTACCTGCCCGGATTCGCGCTGCCGCCCGAACTGGCGGTGAGTTCGGACTTCGATGCCGCCGTGCGCCACGTCTGCGACGACCCCTCCGATTCGCTGCTCATTGCAGCCTCATCGGTGTCGGGCCTGCGTGAGCTGGCGGGGCATTTGCGCGCCTATGCCATTCCCAACCTGGTGTGGCTGTGCAAGGGCCTGGAAGAAGGCACGCGCCTGCTGCCGCACCAGGTGGTGCAGGAAGTGCTGGGTTCAGGCGTGGCTGCCGGGGTGCTCTCCGGCCCCTCGTTTGCCCAGGAAGTGGCGCGCGGCCTGCCCTGCGCGCTGACCATCGCCGGTGCCGATGCGGCCCTGTGCGAGCGTGTGGTCGCGGCGGTGCATGGCAACAACATCCGCATCTATTCCAGCGATGACCTGGTGGGGGTGGAGATCGGCGGCGCGGTCAAGAATATCCTGGCCATCGCCACTGGCGTGGCCGATGGCCTGCAACTGGGCTTGAACGCCCGTGCAGCATTGATCACGCGCGGCCTGGCGGAGATCACGCGCTTGGGCGTGGCGCTGGGCGGACGTGCAGAAACCTTCATGGGACTCTCAGGGGTGGGCGACCTCATCCTGACCTGCACCGGCGACCTCTCGCGCAACCGGCGCGTCGGTCTGGGACTGGCTCAAAACAAGAAACTGGACGATATCGTCGCCGAACTCGGCCACGTGGCCGAAGGCGTGCGCTGCGCACAGGCCGTGCGGGCGCTGGCGCGCGAAAAAGGCATCGAAATGCCGATCACCGATGCGGTGGCGGCAGCCTTGTTCGACGGCGTGTCGGTGCAGGACATGGTGGCCCGGCTGCTGGCGCGGGATCCGCGCGAAGAAAGCCTGTAAGACAGCCACTCCCGCTCGCACACTGGGACGGGAGATTCACCAAACCTCACCTGAAAGTGAAGCGGAGAAAATGACAGCCGGAGCAGAAATGCCTCCGGCTGTTTTTTATCGTCCGAGAATCTGGAGAGGATTCAGGCGGGATGCTGCCTGAATCCACCCTGCTTCAACGTGCGATGATGTCGCTTTCCATCTTGGGACGCTTGAAGCGTTGCGGCGAACCGCCTTCGAGCGCGTCATCCATCTGCTTGGAGATCTTGTCGTAGCGCGCGCTGCAGTCATCGTCCTGAGGGACGGCTTCTGCGCCCTTCAGGCGCTTGGCCAGACGGGTACTGCGCGCTTCCCCGCCCATGACGTATTGCTGGGCGGCGCGGCCGGCGTGGTTATTGTTCGTGGTCTTGTTGCGTTGTATGGCTTGCATCATATTTCCTCTTACGTCGCTGACGCTCAACGTTCTTCCATCCTGAGTTGTTGTTCGGAAGAACACGCAGCGCCCCGGAAGATGTTGCCTGCTGCCTTGATTCCGGGAGACTGCTCCAGATACACAAGCACTGCTTTTCTTGACAGTGCTTTAGGTATGTAACGCCCGAGCGGCGTTTTGGAATACGCGAAAAGTCAGTATTTTGTCAGCCAAATTGAAATTTCTGCGCGCCGGCAAAGTCGTGCGGCTACGCAAAAAATGGCGCAAACCCGCTGCCATCAAGGCTGACAGCGCTGTCAGAATGCGCCGGATTGTGCACTTTTGCTGAACAAAAAAAGAGAAAAAAAAGTGTTGCGAAACGTATCTTCCTTCATGTCCCGCATCAAAAATACGACGAAAAGCTTGCCACAAAGAATGTTTATCGCCCGCTGCGAGAGCTCATCCGTGCACCGGCACGGGCAGCCCCAGGTCCGCCGGGACGAGTGAAAAAACCTTCGCATCGCGCGGTTCACCATGAAAGACCAGGCGATTGCGCGCCAGGCATTCCAGCGTCGCACCCGCCTTCTCCGCCACCCGCTGGCTGCGCAGGTTGCCGGCCTGGGCCACGATTTCCAGGCGGGTGAGCCCGGTCCGGGAGAAGGCGAAAGATGCCGCCGCCCGCGCGGCCAGGGCGGCGATGCCGCGGCCGGTGTAGCCCTCACGCACCCAATAGCCCAGGTTGGCCATCTGGTTCAGCTGGCTGACCTGATTGATGGCCACCGAGCCGATCACCAAGCCGTTGCTGCGATCGATGATGTTGAAATCGTAGGCCGCGTGCACATGCCATTGCTCGATGGCGCGCTGCAGGAACAGCTTGGCATCCAGCAGGCCGTAATCAGGCGTGCACCAGGCTTCCCACTGGCCGATGGCATCGCGCGACTGGCGCACCGCGTCATACAGCGCCGGGGCCTCGCGCAGGCCGAGCGGGCGCACTTCGATGGCGCGGTCGCAGTAGATGATTTGCCGTTCGCGGTCGATGGAGCGGAGCATGGGATCCGTGGATGAAGTTTCTTGCAGATCTTACCGAAATTGGACGGTACCGGAACTGTCCCTGCGGTCAGCCCAGTTGCGCCCGCAATTGCGCCAGATGGGTGATGACCGCCACTTCCGCGGGCAGCTCCGGATGCACGCCGTGCTCCTGCAAGGCGATCACACGCATGCCCGCTGCCAGCCCGGCTTGCACGCCCGGCAGGCTGTCTTCCACCACGGCGCAGCGCCGGGGCGGGACGCCCAGGCGTTCTGCTGCGAACAGGAACAGGGCGGGATCGGGTTTCCAGCGTTGCACGTCGTAGGCGCTGAAGATGCGACCGGCAAAATGCGGCAGCAGGCCGGTCACGCGCAGGCATAGTTCGATCTTGTGATGCGGGGCGTTGGACGCCAGGGCAAAGGGCAGATGCAGCTGCTCCACCATCTCGGCGGCACCGCTGATGGGTTGCAGATGCTGCTCCAGCATGCCGCCCATGAGGGCGCGCAGCTCTTGCTCGAAGTGGTCCGGCAGGGTCTGGCCATGCAATTGCTCGATGTGCGAGATGCACCACTTCATGCTCACGCCGCGAAAACGCGCCAGCGCCTCGTCGGGGCTGAGGCTGACGCCGTAAGTGGCCACGTACTCGGACCAGGCCCGGGCGGCCACTACTTCGCTGTCGACCAGGGTGCCGTCACAGTCGAAGATGACCAGTTCGGGCGCGGCATTGGGCTGCTTCATCATTGCTCCTTGTTGTTCGGGGGCGTTGGCCGCCCTCTTCAAGGAGCCGCCAATCCCATCAAAGTTCGCCGTAGGAATGCAGGCCCGAAAGGAACATGTTCACTCCCAGGAAGGCAAACGTCGTCACCAGCAGGCCCACCAGCGCCCACCAGGCGGCGGTACGGCCACGCAGGCCCTTCATGAGGCGCATGTGCAGCCAGGCAGCATAGTTGAGCCAGACGATCAGGGCCCAGGTTTCCTTGGGATCCCACGACCAGTAACCGCCCCAGGCTTCAGCGGCCCACAGCGCGCCCAGGATGGTGGCGATGGTGAAGAAGGCAAAGCCGACGGCGATGGCCTTGTACATCACGTCATCCAGCACTTCCAGCGTGGGCAGGCGATCGGCCAGGATCCCGCGCTCGCGCAGCAGGTAGGCCACCGCCACCATCGCCGCCAGGGCGAAGGTGCCGTAGCCGATGAAGTTGGCCGGTACGTGGATCTTCATCCACCAGCTCTGCAGCGCCGGCACCAGCGGCTGGATCTCGGCTGCATCCCGCGAGACGGTATACCACATCAGGAAAGCGACCGCCGCCGTGATGACGGTCAGCACAAAAGCACCCAGCTGACGCGTGGCGTAACGTTCTTCGTAGTACAGGTAGAAAAGGGCCGTAATCAGGCAGAACAGGACGAAAACTTCATATAAATTGGAAATGGGGATGTGGCCGACGTCCGCGCCGATCAGGTAGGACTCGTACCAGCGCACCATCATGCCGGTGAAGCCCAGCACCACGGCCGCCCAGCACAGGCGCGAGCCGATCGCGCTGCCGGTACCGGCAGTGGTGGCCAGGCCGCCCCAGTAGAACAGCGTGGAGAGGCAGAACAGCGCGCTCATCCACAGGATCGCGGACTGGCTGGAGAGCATGTACTTGAGGAAGAATTTCTTGTCGGCCAGTTCCAGCGCACCGCCATACATGGCGATGGCTCCCAGAGAGAGCACGGCAATCACCAGCATCAGCAGGCGAACCGGCTTCCAGTGCCAGCCCAGCCAGGCGAAGGTCGGTGCGGCCAGCAGCAGCACGGCCTTCTCGTAGTAATCCATATAGCTGCCGAAGCGCCCGAAGGCGTACAGCGATCCGGCCACCAGCGCGGCGGCGTAGATCCAGTCGACGAGACTGAGCCGCCGGAAAAAGCCTTGCTCTTGCTCGTAGGCCTGGTTTGCTTGGGTCAGTTGCATTGCGTTCTCCACTGCTGCTGTCCCGGACCATGGCCCGGGGGATCGCCGCCATTACCGGCGGCATGAAGGGTTCAGACCGAGGGACCGGGGGCGGGCTGGCCCGCGCCGGTCAGACGGCCTTTCATCTGTTCGAATTCCTTGTCGAAGTCCAGCGTGCGGCGCTGCGTGCTCATGGCCAGCAGGGCCTGGCTGCCCTGGCCATCGGGACCGGGCTTGATCCAGATCCACAGGCGCCGTTCACGAATGTACAGCATCGCGAACACGCCCAGTACCAGGAACAGGCAGCCCAGGTAGACCACCTTCTTGCCCGGCGAGCGCGTCACCTGCAGTACCGAGGCCTTGATCTCCTGGAAACTCGTGAGCTGCAGGAACACCGGCGCCGGATAGAAGGCCGCGTCGGCCAGGGCATTGATGGCCAGTTGCAGGTAGCGGCCATGCTTCTCGTCGCTGGCTACCGGAGCGAGACCCTCTTGGGCGCGCGCGGCTTGCCACAGCTCCCACATGCTGCCGTTGAGAATCTTCATGAAGATGTCGGCGGCCTTTTCCTGTTCGGCCGCAGGCAGTTGTTCCAGGAAGCGCGTCACGGCGATGTAGCCGGAGACCTTGCCGTCGCCGGCAAAAATGGTCAGCCCGCGCAGGGCCGATTGTTCCAGTTGCTCGCGCAACACGGGCGAGGCTTCGCGCCCGCTGCTGATGGCCTGCCGCGCATAGCGGCGTGCCGCTTCCTGGCGCAAAGTCGGATTGGCCAGGGCCGCGCGCAGGCGCATCCACTCGGCTACGCTGTCGTTGTCATCGGCGGGAATGCGCAGGTAACGGAAGGGCTGGTCGGGCTGCTCGCGCATGCCTGCCAGGAAGACGTCGGCACCATCGATGGGCAACGACTGCATGTAGTTGAAGTACTCACGCGCCTGCCCGGTCTTGTCGCGCAGCTTGTACTGTACGCTCGGGCCGACATTCTTGAAGTCCTTGCTGTTGGCATTCTTGGCACTGGAGCCGAGGTGCTTGTCCAGGCCGTCCATGAAGCCGCGATTGACGTTCTTGCCGACATTGACCGCGCGCGCATCGCCCGAGGTCGAACCGGAGGCCTGGCCGGAGGCGGCGGCCTGCATGTTCTCGACGTTGAAGGGACGGAAGCCGCTCCACTCGATGGTGTAGTCACCGCTGCTGGAGGACAGCGGCGTGGTGCCGTTGACTTCGCCGGCCAGGTCGAAGTGGCTGTTGCTGCCGCCCCGCATCGGATAGGCGACCAGCTTGAGCTTGCTGCCGCCGTCCTCGAAGCTGGACTGGTAAATGGCAACACCCTTGTAGATCAACGGCTCATTGACCTTGATGGTGGCGGCGGTTTCCTTGCCGGTTTCATGGTCGCGCACCACCACTTCGCTGGCGAAGAGCTTGGGCATGCCGGTCGAGTAGAAGTCGATGATGAAACGCTTCAACTGGATGGTGAAGGGCAAGTCCTGGATCATCACGCCATCCTTCTGCGGGATGATGGCGGTGCTGCTGCTGGAGCCTTCAGGAATGAGAGTGTTGCCGCGGAAGGTCGGGTTGTTCAGGCCCAGGCGATAGCGTTCGGGGATCTCGGAAATGATGCCATTGCCGGCAAAGGCCGACTTGCCGTAGAACCATTGCTGGAAGCGGATCGGCAGATCCGAATCGAGCAGGCCGCCCAGGCAGATGATGACGATGGCCGCGTGCGCGAAAATGTAGCCCCACTTGTTGGCCGCCCCCTGCTTGGCCGCCAGCAGCGTGCCGCCTTCCTTGTCGGCGAGCTTGGTCTTGTAGCCGCGCGCGCCGACCTGGCGCTGCAGCCGCGCCGCAGCCTCGGCCGGGGCTTCGGCAGTCGTCCATTCATGCTTGTGATGGAAATTGCGCAGCGACTGCTCGCGCACGTTGTCGCGCCAGCTCTTCACATCGCGCAGCATCTTGGGCGCATTGCGGGCGATGCACAGCGAGGTCGACAGCACCAGGAAACCCATGATCAGCAGGAACCACCAGGCCGAGTACACCGCATACAAACCGGCCTTGCCGAAGATCTCGAACCAGAACGGACCGAACTGGTTCACGTAGTTGGGCATCGGTTCGTTCTGCTTCATCACCGTGCCGATCACCGAGGCGATGGCAATCAGCGTCAGCAGGCTGATCGCAAAGCGCATCGATGAGACCACTTCGACGGCCTCGCCGAGCCAGCGCTGGCGAGTCTTGATCTGGATTCCTTGGGTACTGCTGCCCGTCGTCATATTCCTGCCTTACCGGACCGGGCCTGCCGGTTCCGCTTACCTGGGGGGATCTCCTTGCCGGTCGGCAAAGCGATGCGAACCCGGATTTTACCGCTCCGGGGAAAACTCCGTGATACGCGCCTGCGTAGCCCGGGTATGCCGGGGCGATTATCTGGTCCGGCGGGGAGGGATCATGCCGTGTTGGACGATGTTTCACCACGACGTGCGTCAAGCTGCATGAAAAAAGGCGGCACGCCGGCCGCCTCTTTCCTGCCCGCGCCGTGTGGCGGCAGGCTGATTACTTCAGGCCGGCGATGTAGTCGGCCACGGCCTTGATCTCCTTGTCCGACAGGCGATCGGCGATGGCGGTCATCTGGGCGCTGTTGGTGCGCGCACCGCCACGGAAGTTGGTCAGCTGGGCCACCGTGTAATCCTGGTGCTGGCCGGCCAGGCGCGGATACTGGGCCGGGATGCCGGCACCATTGGGGCTGTGGCAGCCGGCACAGGCCGGCACGTTCTTGGAGGCGATGCCGCCGCGCCAGATGTGCTTGCCCAGCTCGATGGTGTCCTTGTTCTTGGCGGCACCCGGCTTGGGCGCCTGGGCAGCCAGGTAGGCCGCGACGTTATGGATGTCTTCATCCGAGAGCGCCTTGGCCAGCGGCGACATCACCGGGTTGTTGCGGTCAGGGGTACGGAAGTTGAGCAGCTGCTTGGCGATGTAGGCCTCATGCTGGCCGGACAGCTTGGGATTCTGGGTGATGGTCGAATTGCCGGCTGCGCCGTGGCAGGACACGCAGGCCACGATGTTGCGGGCATTGTCGCCATTGGTGTAGAGGGCTTCCCCCTTGGCCGGATCGGCCTTGATCGGGGCTTTCTTGTCATCGGCCGCATGGGCCGCCGAGGACACTGCCAGCACGGCAGCAAGAACGGTATACAACAGTGGGGAAAAGGCACGGTTCATTCGTCACCCTAATACTTATTGTGGAATTGAGAGATTTTGCCCGTTCGGCGGCTGGCTGCCCCCTGCCCAAATGCCTGTTGTTTGACCTGTCTCCAATGGCCGCCATATTTTTTGCTTGCTTGGCGTCAACGAGGCGCTGGGTTTCGGGCCATTGTACAATAGCTTCTCCGCGTTTTTCCCTCCTCTTTCGGATTTCCCCCCACCATGTCGCAACTTTGGCAAGCCCGTTTCTTCACCACCGTCAATCACCTGCGGGACCTGCCCAAGACCAGTGTGCCGGAAATCGCCTTCGCCGGCCGTTCCAACGCCGGCAAATCCAGTGCCATCAACGTGCTGTGCAACCAGAAGCGCCTGGCCTTCGCCTCCAAGACACCGGGACGCACCCAGCACATCAACTATTTCTCGCTGGGCGGCGCCCACGTCGGCCAGCACCGCAATGACGAGGCGCGCCCCGACGAGATCCGCGCCATGCTGGTGGACTTGCCCGGCTATGGCTACGCCGAGGTCTCCGGGTCGGCCAAGCATCACTGGCAAGCCCTGCTGGGCGATTACGTGCGCCAGCGCGAGCAGCTGGCGGCGCTGGTGATGATCGTCGATTCGCGCCGTCCCTTCACCGACCTGGATATCCAGATGATCGAGTGGTTCGCCCCCACCGGCAAACCCATCCATTGCATCCTGAGCAAAGCCGACAAGCTCAACCGCAACGAATCCACCAATGCCCTGCGCCAGGCCCAGACCTTCCTGCAAAGCTATGTCGATGCGGATGGCCAGCCCTTCCCGTTCACGGCCCAACTGTTCTCGGCGCTGAAGCGCATCGGTCTGGACGAAGCCAACGACAAGATCCTGGAACTGGCCGGCCTGAACCAGCCAGTTGAGACGGCCGAACCGATGGCCCCGGCTGCGCTGGCAAATGAAGGTGCTGGCAGCGCCGACACCAACACACCGCAAGCCTGATCGCCGACAAGGCAAGATCTTTCCAGACGGAGTACAACGCATGAATAAAAAAACCCCGGAGAACAGGGAAATTCTCCGGGGAAGAACGCCTTTCGCTTGCGCGATCAGCCCCGCTCAGGGAGGGAAGGGGAAGCGGGAGGTGAAAAAATCACCTGCCGCCAAGATAATGCAAGTCTCGGAAATTGGAGCAGATCTGTAATCAAAGGAATCAAATCTCCGAAGATAGCGATATTTGCCTCGAAATAATTCCAAGATAGCCTCAAATAACATCTAATTTTTGAAAGCTGACCTATGTCCTTGACCGATTTCAGTTCCAACGCCGGCTACCCTGCCCTGCGCATGCGCCGCATGCGCCGCGACGCTTTCTCACGCGCCCTGATGGCCGAAAACGTGATCACCAGCGCCGACCTGATCTACCCCGTATTCGTGCAGGAAGGGCAGAACCTGCGCACGCCCGTGGCGTCGCTGCCGGGCGTGGAGCGCCTGTCGCTGGACACGCTGCTGCCGGTGGCCGAGGAATGCGTCAAGCTGGGTGTGCCGGTGCTGGCGCTGTTCCCGGTGATCGATCCGGCCCTGAAGACGCCCGACGGCATCGAAGCCACCAACCCCGACGGCCTGGTGCCGCGCGTGGTGCGCGCCCTGAAAGACCGCTTCCCCGAACTGGGCGTGCTGTGCGACGTGGCGCTGGACCCCTACACCAGCCACGGCCAGGACGGCGTGCTCGACGAAACCGGCTACATCCTCAACGATGAAACCATCGCGCTGCTGGTCAAGCAGGCGCAAACCCAGGCCGATGCCGGCGTGGACGTGGTGGCGCCCTCGGACATGATGGACGGCCGCATCGCCGCCATTCGCGCCATGCTGGAAGCCCAAGGCCACATCTACACCCGCATCATGGCCTACTCGGCCAAGTACGCCTCGGCCTTCTACGGCCCCTTCCGCGACGCCGTCGGCTCGGCCGCCAATCTGGGCAAAGGCAGCAAGGCCACCTACCAGATGGATCCGGCCAACAGCGACGAAGCCCTGCGCGAAGTGGCGCTGGACCTGCAGGAAGGCGCCGACATGGTGATGGTCAAGCCTGGCATGCCCTACCTGGACATCGTGCGCCGCGTGAAGGATGAATTCCGCGTACCCACCTTCGCCTACCAGGTCAGCGGCGAATACGCCATGATCAAGGCGGCCGCCCAGAACGGCTGGCTGGACCATGACAAGACCATGATGGAAGCCATGATGGCCTTCAAGCGCGCCGGTGCCGATGGCGTGCTGACCTACTTCGCGCTGGACATCGCGCGCAAGCTCAAGCAGGGCTGACCCCTCTCCCACTCCAGGCCCGGCCAATGACCGACGACCCCGCGCTCGCGCAGTTCACGCAGCTGCGCCCCCGTTTGTTCGGCGTGGCCTACCGCATGCTGGCCTCGCGCAGCGAAGCCGACGACGTCCTGCAGGACGCCTGGCTGCGCTGGCATGCCCAGGACAAGTCGGTCCTGCATTCGGCCGAAGCCTGGCTGGTGACGGTGGTGACCCGCCTGTGCATCGATCGCCTGCGCCAGCTGCAGCAGGAGCGCCAGCATTACGTCGGCCACTGGCTGCCGGAGCCGCTGGTGGGCCTGGCCGAACCGGCGCCGGAGATCGACCTGTTCGGCGCGGCCCGCCTGGCTCCCTCGCCGGAAGCCCTGCTGGAGCAGCAAAGTGACGTTTCCTTCGCCTACCTCCTGCTGCTGGAGCGCCTCAAGCCCGAGGAACGCGCGGCCTTCCTGCTACGTGAAGTATTTGACAACGACTACCCCGACATCGCCGCGATCCTGCAGAAGTCCGAAGCCAGTTGCCGCCAGTTGGTGCATCGCGCCCGCGAACGCCTGACGCGGCAGGAGGCCGATGGCGTCGCCCGCACCGCCGTGCGCGCCGCTTCCAGCCCGGTCACGCGCGAAACCCACGCCCTGCTGCTGGAGAAATTCATGCAGGCCGTGCAAAGCGGCCAGCGCGAGGCCATGCTGGGCCTGCTGGCCGAGGATGCGCGCCTGATCGGCGACGGTGGCGGCAAGGTGGCCTCGTTCCCGCACCCGCTGGCCGGTGGCGAGCGCATCTCCTGGCTGTACTACGCCAATGTGCGGCGCTTCGCCCAGCGCATCGTCTATCGCGCGGCCTGGATCAACGGCAGCCCGGGCTTGCTGCGCTACGTCGATGGTGCGCTGGAATCGGCCCAGGTACTGGAATCGGATGGCCTGCGCATCCACGCCATCTATGTGGTGCGCAACCCCGACAAGCTGGCCGCCATCGCGCAGCAGAACACGGCACTCTGAGATTTTTCAGATTTCTTCATTTATTTTTCATCGAATCTGTCACAAGGGGCGAGCCCACTCCGTCTGGAAGAGGAACAGCGACGATTGGCGTCGTTGTCACCTTATCCCCGATGGAGAATCCTCATGTCCGACTTCAAGCAACGCCTGCCCCACGCCAAGCTCGCCGCCCCGGCCTTCAATGCCCTGCTCAAGGCCAGCGAAGTGGTGCACCAGAGCGGTGTCGATCCCAAGCTGCTGGAACTGGTGTTCCTGCGCGTGTCGCAACTGAACGGCTGCGCCTTCTGCACCGACATGCATTCGCATGATCTGCTGCAGAAGGGCGAAGACCAGCAGCGCTTGAACACCCTGGCGGCCTGGCGCGAGATCGCCTTCTTCACCGAGGCCGAACGCGCCGCGCTGAACTGGGCCGAGCGCTTCACCCACCTGCACCAGCCGGATGCCGAGAAGGAAGACGCCGCCTTCGCCCTGCTGCAGCAGCACTTCAACGATACCGAGATCGCCAACCTGACCTTCGCGGTTGCCATCATCAACGCCTGGAACCGCCTGGGCGTGGCCATGCGCCCGCAGGCTCCGCGCCGCGCCTGATCGGCCCACCGGCACCTCTCACACAGGTGAAAAAAAACGCACCCCGGTCACCCGGGATGCGTTGAACATGGTCCGATCCACATCAGACTTCTTGCTCAAAACCTGGCGGGCGGCGGCTTTACCAGCGCCACCCGGATTGATGCTTCATGGCGCCGGTGCGCTCACTTCCACAGTGCGCACTTGGATTCCGCCTTGGTCATGTAGGCTTGCTCGCCGGGGATGGTCTGCACCAGCTTGTAGTAATCCCATGGGCGCTTGGATTCGGAAGGTTTCTTCACTTCCATCAGGTACATGTCGTGCACCATGCGGCCGTCCGGGCGCACCACGCCATTGCTGGTGAAGAAATCCTTGATGCGGTTCTTGCGCAGGTAGTCCATGACCTGGTCGGCATCGGTACTGCCCACGGCCTTGACCGCCTTCAGGTACTGGCCCACGGCCGACGCGTCACCGGCCTGGAACATGGACGGCATCTTCTTCATTTTCAGGAAGTAGCGATTGGCCCAGGCACGGCTCTCGTCGTTGAGGTCCCAATACCAGCCATCGGTGAGGTACATCCCTTGCGTCATCTGCAGACCCAGCGAATGGGTATCGTTGATGAAGATCAGCAGGCCGGCCAGTTTCATGGTCTTGTTCACGCCGAATTCATTGGCAGCCTTGATGGCATTGATGACATCGCCCCCGGCCACGGCCAGCCCCAGGATCTGCGCCTTGGAGGACTGCGCCTGCAACAGGAAGGACGAGAAGTCCGACGTCGCCAGCGGCACGCGGGTCGCGCCGATGACATTGCCGCCATTGCTCTTGACGACCTCGCTGGTGTCCTTCTCCAGCGAGGTGCCGAAGGCATAGTCCGCCGTCAGGAAATACCAGGACTTGCCGCCCTGGCGCGTGATGGCCGCGCCCGTGCCGCGCGCCAGGGCCGTGGTGTCGTAGGCGTACTGGACGGTGTAGGCATTGCACTCCTCATTGGTCTGGCGGGTGGTGCCGGCGCCGACCGAGATGAAGACCTTCTTCTTCTCGCCCGCCACCTTGCCCATGGCCAGGCTGGCAGCCGAGTTCACGCCGCCGACCAGCATGTCCACGCCATCGCGGTCGAACCATTCGCGAGCCTTGTTGGCGGCGATGTCGGCCTTGTTCTGGTGGTCGGCAAAGACCAGTTCCACTTTCTTGCCATTGATGGTGCCGCCGGCATCGGCAATGGCCATGCGGATGGCTTCGACGCCGCCCTGGCCGTCGAAGTCGGCATAGGTGCCGGACATGTCGGTGATGAAGCCGATCTTGATGGTGTCGCCCGCCGCCTGGGCGGATGGCAGGGTGGCTGCGCCCAGCAGGGCACAGGCGGCCGACAGCGCGGCGCGCCGGATGAATGCGGTCATGGGGTCTCCTCCTTTGGGGGTCCTGGAATGTGATTCTTGTTGCGACCCCGCAATCGAGTGCGGGGAAGGTCTTGCGGGACCGGCAGTGTCTCGCCGGTCCGGTCCTGCGTGTGGATGATCAGCCGACGGTAGCGCGCGTCTGTTCACCATCGACCAGGCGCATCAGGCCCAGCGGGTTGGCGTTCTGCAGCGCGGCCGGCAGCATCGCGTCCGGATAGTTCTGGTAGCACACCGGGCGCAGGAAGCGCTCGATGGCCAGCGTGCCCACCGAAGTGCCGCGGGCATCCGAGGTGGCCGGATAGGGACCGCCGTGGACCATCGCATCGCACACCTCGACGCCGGTCGGGAAGCCATTCAACAGCAAGCGGCCGGCCTTCTGCTCAAGGATCGCGATGAGGTCCTGGTTGCCTTGCAGGTCACCGATTTCGGCTTGCAGGGTGGCGGTCAGCTGGCCGTTCATCTTGGCGGCGAAGTCCAGCAGTTGCTCACGGCTTTCCAGCTCGACGATCACGGTGGAGGGGCCGAAGACTTCTTCTTCCAGCGGCGCTTCCTTGGAGAACAGCAGGGCAGCGTCGGCCTTGAACAGGTGCGGCACGGCCTGGGTATAGCTGGTGCCGCCGGTGGCGATGACCTTCACGCCCGGCAGCTGGGTCAGGCGTGCCACGCCGCCGTTGTAGTGGGTCAGGCCGCCGCTGTTGAGCATGGTAGCCGGGTTGGTGCCACCGAAGGCGGCCGACAGCTTCTCGATGAAGGCGGTCAGTTCCGGCGAACGCACGCCCAGCAGCAGGCCCGGGCTGGTGCACAGCTGGCCCACGCCGACCGTGACGGAACCGGCCAGGTCCTTGGCGATGGCGTCACCGCGCAGCTTCAGGGCTTCGGACATCAGGATGATGGGATTGATGCTGGACATCTCGGCAAACACCGGGATCGGCTGCGGACGGGCGGCGGCCATGTCGCACAGGGCGCGGCCACCACGCAGCGAGCCGGTGAAGCCGACCGCCTGGATGCCAGCGCTCTTGACCAGCTGGGCACCGACGCGATCGCCGTAGATCATGTTGAAGGTACCGGCCGGCATGCCGGTCTTCTTGACGGCGCGCTCGATGGCGTTGGCCACCAGTTCGGAGGTGACGAGGTGACCGCTGTGGGCCTTGAACACCACCGGGCAGCCGGCAGCCAGGGCGGCAGCGGTATCGCCACCGGCCACCGAGAAGGCCAGCGGGAAGTTGCTGGCACCGAATACGGCCACCGGACCCACGCCGATCTTGTACTGGCGGATGTCCGGGCGCGGCAGCGGCTGGCGTTGCGGCAGGGCGGTATCGATGCGGGCACCGTAGAAGTCCCCACGGCGCAGGACCTTGGCGAACAGGCGCATCTGGCCGCTGGTGCGGGCGCGTTCGCCGGCCAGGCGCGGGGTGGCCGGCAGGGCGGTTTCACGGGCCACGGCGGCCAGGAAATCGTCGCCCAGGGCATCGATCTCGTCGGCGATGGCTTCCAGGAACAGCGCGCGCTGTTCAGCCGGAACGGCACGGTACAGCGGATAGGCCTTCTCGGCCGCATCCACGGCGGCGGCGACTTCGTGCTCGGTGGCGGTCAGGAAAGGGGTTTCAAAAAGCGCGCCGGTGGCCGCGTCCACGCTGTGCAGGGCGACGTCGCCCTGGCCGCTGCGCTGGCCGCCGATGTAGTTGTGTCCTAGGATCTTGTCGCTCACGTTGTGCTCCTGCTGGTGTCGTTGATGCCGCCCGGGGCCGGGTCAGGCAAGAAAGCTGCGCCCGCGCGAGGCAGGAGCAGCTGAGGGGGAAATGCGCAGCAGACCCTTGGTGGCCTGCCCGCACTGTTCATTGTCGGCCATCACATGGATTGCTGCAGCATGTTCAGGTAATCCTGTTCCGAGGCTTCGCGCGGATTGGTCTTGTGGCTGTGGTCGGCCAGGGCACCCTTGATGATCTGCGGGAACAGGGATTCGCTCACGCCCAGCTCGCGCAGCCCGGCCGGCAAGCCCAGGCGGCGGCTCATGTCGCGGATTGCCGGGCCGATCCCGGCACCGCTGGCCAGGCCCATGGCATGGGCCATGCGCGCCATCTTGTTGTCCTTGACCATGCTGGGCGCGCTTTCGTTGAAGGCCATGATGGCCGGCAGGAAGATCGCGTTCAGGGTGCCATGGTGCAGCTTGGGATTGATGCCGCCCAGCGAGTGCGACAGGCTGTGCACGCAACCCAGCCCCTTCTGGAAGGCCATGGCACCCTGCATGGAGGCGCTCATCATGTTCAGCCGCGCTTCGCGGTCACCCGGTTCACGGGTAGCGCGCTCGATGTGCGCCCAGGCGCGCCACAGGCCGTCCAGCGCAATGCCGTCGGCGGGCGGGTTGAAGGCCGGGGCCATGAAGGTTTCCAGGCAGTGCGCGATGGCATCCATGCCGGTGGCGGCCGTCATCAGCGGCGGCAGGCCCAGGGTCAGTTCAGGGTCGCAGAGGGCCAGCTTGGGCACCAGGTGCGGCGAGATGATGCCGACCTTGCGGCCATCGTCGAGGATCAGGATGGCGCCACGGCCGACTTCGCTGCCGGTGCCGGCGGTGGTCGGGATGGCGATGACCGGGGCGGTCTTGGCCGTGATGTTGGCCAGGCCGCCTTCGATGAGCGCAAAGGATTTCAGCGGGCCTTCGTGGGTGCCGCAGACGGCCACACCCTTGGCCAGGTCAATCGAAGAACCGCCGCCAACAGCCACGATGCCATCGCAGCCATGCTTGCGGAACAATGCCACGGCAGCGCGCACCGCACCCTCATTGGGGTTGGGCGGGGTCTGGTCATAGACCACGGTGGCGCCACCGTCCTTCAACTGGGCCAGGACCTTGTCCAGCAGGCCGGCGTTGCGGATGCCCGGGTCGGTCACCACCAGCGGCTTCTTGATGCCCAGGCGGTCGCATTCCTGCTGCAGCAGCGCCAGCGCGCCGTAGTCGAACTGGACCTGGGTAATGTAGTTGATGAGTGCCATTACATAGCCTTGATTTATAGATGTCTCCACCGGGTCCGCCATCGGCGGGCTTGCTCCGAAACCCTGCAGAAGCCGGTGCTTCCCAATGGGGTCCGGCTTTGGAAAGCCAGACTCTAAGCCATCAAGGGGCGCTTGGCTAATGAGAGCTGTTGATATGGGTATAACCAGCGCTCATACTAGCGGCTTCTTTGGGGATCACTTCCATGCACACCACCTTGCCCTCGCTGGCCTCCATCACTTCGCGCCTGCACCTGCGGCAGTTGCGGCTGCTCATTGCACTGTCCGACCATGGTTCCCTGCTCAAGGCGGCCGAGCAGGTGGCGCTGACCCAGCCGGGGGCCAGCAAGGCTTTGCAGGAAATCGAAAGCACGCTCGGTGCGCAATTGTTCACCCGTACCAATCGCGGGCTCGAGGCCACCGAGCTGGGCCATTGCGTGATCCGCTATGCGCGGCTGATCCAGACCGACCTGACCCACCTGCGTGAAGAAATGTTATCCATCATGCAAGGCCATGGTGGACGGCTGGCGGTGGGCACCATCATGGGCGCGGTGCCGCTCTTGACGGATGCGCTCACGCAATTGCTGGGGGCGCACCCCACCCTGTCCGTGGAGATCGTGGAAGACACCAGCGCCCGCCTGCTGCGCCTGCTGGACCAGGGGCGGCTGGACCTGGCGATCTGCCGCACCAGCATCAGCCAGCGCCCGGACCTGTATGACGCGTTCAACATCCACGAGGAAGAGCTGGCCGTGGTGGCCAGCGTGCAGCATCCGCTGGCTGAAGCGTGCAGCCTGCAACTGGCAGACCTGGCCGATTCACGCTGGGTGGTCTATTCGGCCAACATGCCGATGCGGCTGACGCTGGAGCGTGAATTCCATGATGCCGACCTGCGCTTCCCGCTGCACCTGATGGAAACCACCTCGGCCTTCACCACCTTGTCGCTGCTGCAGAAGAATCCGCACTTCGTGGCGCTGCTGTCGGTGGATGTGGCGCAGTTCTGCACGCGCTTCGGCATGACGCGCATCCTGCCGCTGAAGCTGCATACGCGCAGCGAACCCTATCAGCTGGTGACGCGGCGCGGTACGCTCCTGTCGCCGGTAGCGCGGCTGTTCGTGGATGGATTTGCGCGTGCAGTGGCGGCGCCGGGCTGACTCAGCCGAGTCAATCGAAGCGCCGAATCCACGCGAGGGTTTCTTCTTTCTTGTCCAGACCCTGCGGGACACGGAACAGACCGCTGCGATATGTCTCGAACCGGATCGCTTTGGTATAGCGGGCCACCAACCTGTAGGCTTCCGGAACCTCATCACGCCAGGTGTCACCGATCTGTGGAAAGGCTCCAGCCTGGATCACCACTCCGCCTGGGTAGTCGTGCACCTTGCACACCGGCTCCAGCACCGCACGCATCCTGTCGCTTCCTCCCAATTCATCAACCAGCGCATCACACAGCACGGTCAGCCAGTTCACACATTTGATGCGGTTGTGAATGTCTCGGGCCTGAAACGAGAACGCCCCCGTATCTTGGAAATCGAACCCCGGAAAACGTTTGAACAGTTGTTGGGTGTACTCACTCTCTTGGTCGTTCTCAAATATAAAGACAAACCCGGCACTGCCATGTAGCGGCTGGCAAATAGCGCACCAGCGCAATGTGGCAGCCAGCAGCACCTCGAAGTTTGGCTCGCCCTGATCATTGCAGATTTGAAAATGGGCGTTTACGAAGGAAAGATTGTTCTCTTCTGCGCGGCGGACCAGCACGTCAGAACGGTACGGATTCACATTGTCAATCTTCATGCCAATGTCGACCATGCCCATCAGCGCCGCGCTGTAACCATATTGCGGCTGACGGTCCATATCGGTTTGAATACGGACACGAGGGTCGCCAGAGAACTTGACCGTGCGAGTCGTTTCGTCGGCCAGGAAGCGGTCGACCTTGTCTGGAAAGGTCTTCCAGTAATCCACCAAGAACTCAAGTGCGCGATGGAGTAGCAGGGGCTGATCAGTCGGCGACATGAACAGCTCGGCACCGAGACCGAATTTGCAGGCGACGGCATCGGTGTTGTAGGGAACAGGGAAAGCTATCTTATCGAAAATGCAAAGGCCGCCTTCGCGCTGTACGAGTTCAGTGATGGCTTGGTGGATGTCCATGGGATGTCATTCTCCTGGTTGAAAGTTGGGGACGAAGTCAAGGGATGGGGATGGCATTGCGAGGCGGGAAGAGCCGCGTAGCTTCAGAAATGATCACCGCGAGCACCAATAGCCCTCCTGTCAACTGCACACCGGTGGTCGAGTGGATCACGTCGCCGAACTTGTCGATGAGACTCTTCTTGGGCTCAGCCGCCGTGACCGGTGCAGGATGTTGCGGGGGATGCTCGTCGTCGCAGTTACAGCGTTTATCGACTTCAAACTTCTCGAAGTTCTCTTCACTACCCGTGTGCCTCGCGGCAATACTGCGGTAGTCATCGGCCGCTCTTTCTGCGAGCGTATCCCCCGGAAACTTCACATCGAAGACTTTGCTCAACTTGCCATCTGCTCCGACGCGCCCGACGTCCAGACGGCGCGAATTGGCCCACGGGTATTGCGAGCTGGGCAGGCCCGGGTTGGACTTGCTGCCGATCATCTCCCAGTTGTTGCCGCGGTCGAAGGATACTTCACGCCACATGCGGGCATCGGGCTTGGGATAACGACCGTTGCGGGCATTGGCCGGACCGCCGTAGTACTTGTCATCGATTTTTTTGCGCATGCATTCCTGAAACGTATGCCCCTTTGGCAGCGGCTGCGGCCCGCCAATTTTGTGGGTATTCCAACACTCGCAGGCCAGCTCGCAAATCTCGTCAAAAAAGTCCTGATCCGGCTTGGGCAGATCACGCTGCTTCAGCCCGGCCATGTTCACCGTGTTGCGATGGTTCATGAACAGCTTGTCGGTGAGCCTGCAGGCCGGCTTGCCCTCGAGAAATACGTCGAAAGAGTGGCTGATCCAGTCGGTCTCGGCTGAATGGGTGCCGGAGACAATGCCCCCCATCGAACCGGCTTCGTCGAACACACTCCTGGCAAATTGGCTGCCATCCTTGGCTATGCAGTTGCCGCCGTCGGCGAACACGCTGAAGGTCCCCTTGGTAAGGTCGCGCGAGTAGGCCTCGTTCTGATAGGGCAGCGGGATGCCCTTGTCGGGCGTCTTGCACACATTGGGCAGCGTGTTGTGGCTGACGCCGCCACTGCCGCGATGGCACAGGCTCAGGCCGTTGACGTTGATGGTGATCGCCATGCGCGAATCTCCGGAAGGTTCTCAATGGGTGGATTGGCGGCCAGCACGGCAGCGCCGCGCAGGGTGTCGTCCGAACTGGCGAGCACCAGGGTCGGGTTGGCCTGTGGCCGCATCAGCTGGCCGTAGGCGGCCAGCGCGACATGGGCTACGGCGCTGGCGCAGTGCAGGTCGCCGCTGGCGAGCGCCGGTACGCTGCGCTGCCAGTCCGGAGTGAGCAAGCGGCCCAGGCGCAAGGCGGTGAAACCGAACTCGTCGGCGCGGTAGGGTTCGCCGTTCAGATCAGCGAACAGATGGCCGATCCGGGCCGGGCCATGCTGGTGCACCTGTTCGATCGCCTGTCGTGCCGCCTGGGCGAGTCCCTGGCCTGTACAGGGCTGGGACGACGCATGAGTCACGTGTTCAATGGCGGTCGCGCAGCCCAGCAAGCGCCCCCAGCTTGACGAGGCGTGCTGCGGCGAGGTACTGAGGGCGACGGCGGCGGCTCCCTCGCCCGGCACACGCCCGTAGGCGTTGCGGCGCAGCTGGCCGTGGTGCGGCACGCTGGCACCGTGCAGCAGCCCTTGCATGTCGAGCCAGTACATGGCTTCGCGACCCAGGCCCGCTTCCACGGCCAGCACCACGACCAGGGCGTCGGGCTGGGCGTCCAGTGCCAGCCTGGCTTCGACCAGTGCGGCCATGCCGGCGGCGTGCCCGCCGCAGACCAGGTGCGTACGCTGCCACGGCCATTGTTCGTGCTCGACGGCGGCGCTGACTTGCGCCACCAGGCCGCTTGGCATGTATGGCCGGGCCGCGTCGGGAAGCACCAGCCAGAGCAGGCGGGGCGACGCTTGCAGTGCCGGCCATTGCGGCGTGAGGCTTTGCGTGAGTTGGGCCAGGGCGTGGCGCGCTAGCCAGCCCCAACGGGCCGCATCGAAGGAGGGCGCGTCGGGGAAGCAACTGATGCGCGGCGCAGCACCCGCGCTGTCCAGGTACTGCGGGTGGTATTGCAGCAGCGAGAGCTGGCTGCGTAGCGCTGCATCGGCAAGCGGGAGGCTGGGGCCGGAGGGAAAGACGCAGGAAGCCGCCAGGATAAACACCGCGTTGCTCATTGATTCGCTCCTTGCTGATCGTCACCGGCAGGCCACTCCAGATCTGCGTGAACAGGACTGAACGGACGATCGAGGGGACGCCGTTTTTGGAGGATGCGTGTCTTGTCCAGCCGGTTGATGTGCTCATGGCAAGGCAAGGCCATGTGGTGCACGATGCTCACGCGTGGATGATCGGGCTCCAGGATCACGGTGTGGATCTTGGAGCGACTGGTCACTGAGTGGCCGTCGGTGAAGTAGGTCTGGAAGGCCAGGGTGAGCTTGGGCAGCTTGAACGACAACCTGCCGTCAGCCGCAAAGCCGGGCGGGGTGAGGTTCACCAGCACCACCTCCTCGCCACCTCGCAGATGACCGTCTACCTGCTGCGCGGCCGGAGCCAGCTGCCAGTGCCGTGGATCAAGATCTTTCGGCGGCAGGGGAAAGCGTTGCTCCAGCCAGGCTTCATCACAGGTGCCAGCGTACTGCTGCCGCTCAGGCCAGTGGCAGGGGAGCGGGCCAAAGCTCATGGGTGCAGGCCTGTCGACTGGCTTGTGGATGGGATGAGTGAGCAGCTCGACATTGGGCAACCAGACCCGCCCATCGGCGTCTGGCGTGACACCACGGCCCAGGGGATTTGTGCTGCCATGTTCGGCATCCGGCGCATCGCCGCCGAAAGCGCGCTCATACACCAGCGGCATGCGCATGAAAGGAACAGGCTTGCTCGCCGAAGTGAACAGCATGCCGCGCCGCCAGTAACGATCTCCCGATACCTTGGCCAAGCGCTTCATGCTGCCCACGCGAAAGCCCACATGGAGTTCTTCCACGGGCTGCGTGCCTTGTGCATAGGCGTGGCCATTGAGGAGGATGTCGGTGGCGGGCTTGGGCGGGCCGAGGTCGATGTCGTAGCGCAGACTGCGCAAATCATCGTGGGGCACGGGGCCGCTGTGCACCGGCACCTGATCGGAGGCGATGCGCGTGTCGCCGTCGGGCAGAATGTCATACGTGGCCTTGACGGCGACGATCCAGACTTCGGCACCGTCATTGTCACGAATCCAACCGCTGTCGGCCGCGAAGGGGGTGCGGTTGTCGAGCGCCCACATGGATCAGTTCAGCTCCACCTGACCGCCGACGATGCGGTTGAGACCTTCCGCGTCGCTCAGGATGTATTCGCCGCGCAGCGCGATTTTTCCGTTGGGATAGAGCGTGATGCTGGACTTCCCGCAACGCAAGGTGATTTGCCGCCTGGCTTCGAGGACCAGCTCTTCGGCCATCGGAGCGGGAGGTTCACACGTGGGTGCAACCGAGGTTGCAGCGTCGGCTTCTGGTTTGGATAACAACAGTTCGAGTTCCTGTTCCATGCGATTTCATTCCTCTCTTCAATTCAGTTCATGAAGCCGCTGACGCTGCACGTCGGCGGGCAAGTCCGTGGCAAACAAGGGCGCATGGAGCAAGCGCTGGCGGTGCTCGGCAGCCAAGGGGCGCCAAGGCAGCGGACCAGTGCGCAGGACCGTCGCAAGCCAGGCGGGCGTGAGCGGCCGCCCGGCGAAATAGCGCTGGTCTGCGGCAAATCGTTCGCTGTGCTTGCGCCACCAGGCAGCGAAGGCGGGTGGGTCCGGCCAAGTCAATTCGTGGTCATCGGGGTGTGCGGAAAGTTGATCGCCCGGCTCTGGGGGACGTTGGCGACGCTCAGGCTTGGGACCTGACCAGCCGTCGCGACCGGGATCGGAGCCGGTGATGAGTGCCAGCGAGGCGGCAGCGGCGCGGCCATGGTGGCGATCCTCCATGGCCGCCATCAGACCGGGAATGGCGTCCGCCCGCCCCATCCAACCGAGCGCCAGCAGGTAGCGTCGGCGGTGCTGCGGCATAGCGGCCAGGCGGGCCAATACCGGTTCGGTGTATGCCGGCGCGTGCAAAGCGAGGGCGCGTAATGCGGCGGTTGCAGTTGAGTCCTGCTCGCTCACTGCCAGGGGTTGCAAGGTGGCGCAGGCAGGACCATGGTGATCGGGTGATCCGAGCATCAGCAAGGTCTGTGCCGCCGCCAGGCGTCCTGCAGGATGATCGTCGTCGAGGTGGCGCAGGCCCGTGTGTGCCAAGTCGGTTCGGCCGAGATTGCGGATCAGTTGGAATGCCGCGCTGACGCGCTCTGCATCAGATTGCTGCGCTCGCAGGCAAGCCAATACGCGTTCATCCAGGTCAGGCCATTGGCGGTAGCGCAGACCCACCAGTCTGAGTTGCTGCACCATGGACAGCGAATCGATGGCCGATAAGCGAAGCACAGAGTCCGGTGCCCACTGCAACGCAGCCACCTTCGCCGGCATCAGGTCAGCGATCGCCGTGGTCAGTGCACTGGCGGCGCTGAAGAGCTCGGCGTCTTGCGTGGCCAGCGCGTAACAAGTCACCGCAAACAGCTCGGCGCTGCGCACAGGTTCCTCAAGGAGTTTGTGGAAATGTTGCCGTGCTGGCTCTCCCAGGTGAACCAGCGCCTTCAACGACGCCTGCATGCGGTCGTCGTAAGCGGCAAGATCGGCGAAGTCCAATGCCGGGTTGGCCAGGCGATCAGGCCGGCGACGCCATCCGAAGGCCAACTGATCCGTATGGCGGTCAGTGAGTTTTTCAGCGGTCGTCGCCAGCAAATCAGGGAGGGCCGCAGCTTGCTCGACGTTCAGCATTGGCGGCAAGCGCCATCGTTTTTGCCAGCGCCGACTCCCGCGTCAGCGTTTGCAGTCGTGCCGACTGCACAGCAAATGGACCTGCATCCCATACCGTCTCCAAGTTGGCGAAACGGAATACGTTATCAAGATCGTTTGCGCTCGATAAGGCTCAGGACAGCAGGCGGAGCCGAAACGGCGAAAAGGTCTACGGCCCTCGAAAAACCTGCTAGAAATCGTTCTATCAAGTCTTCGCCAGAACGCTTGGCTATTGCACCTTCGGCCAGCTACGTGCGCTTCCTCTGCGCATAAAAAAACCCCGTGTTCGCAAACACGGGGTTCTTCATGCGTCATCGGAAAGCGCACCTTCAGAAGCGCTTTCGGGCCGTACAGCGGGTCAGGCTTACTTGTTCGGCTGCGGCGTAATACGCAGGTACGGACGCGGCGACTTGTAGCCCTTCGGATACTTCTGCTTGATGACTTCCTCATCCTTGACCGACAACGGGATGATGACGTCGTCGCCATCCTTCCAGTTGCCCGGGGTGGCCACGGTGTAACCGTCGGTCAGTTGCAGCGCATCGATGACGCGCAGCACCTCGTCGAAGTTGCGGCCGGTGCTCATCGGGTAGGTGATGATGAGGCGCACCTTCTTCTTCGGGTCAATCACGAAGAGCGAACGCACGGTCGCCGTTTCGGACTGGTTCGGATGGATCATGTCGTACAGGCCCGCGACCTTCTTGTCGACATCGGCCACGATGGGGAAGCCGACCACGGTCTGCTGGGTTTCCTCGATGTCCTTGATCCACTGGTTGTGGGCCTCGGCACCATCCACCGACAGCGCGATGGCCTTGACGTTGCGCTTGTCGAATTCGGGCTTGAGCTTGGCCGTCAGGCCCAGCTCGGTGGTGCAGACCGGCGTGAAGTCGGCCGGGTGCGAGAACAGCACGACCCAGGAGTCACCCGCCCAGTCGTGGAATTTGATCTTGCCGATCGAGGATTCTTGCTCGAAATCCGGTGCGGTATCGCCCAGGCGCAGCGTCATGGTGGTCTCCTTGGTGGACAGAATGAAAACAGAGGGCTGACTATAACGCGAGGCCAGCCTCAGGCCAACGACTATAAAGTGCTTTTCAAATTACCTTGCGACATGTGGAACTACAGATTTTGCAGCGTAGAGATGAACCTGTCGGCATCCTGATAACCGATCACGCGGCGCTGTGCCAGTTCCCGGCCATCGGCATCGAAAAACATGATGCCCGGCGGACCGAAGAGATTGAAGCGCTTCAACATGGCGCGGTCGTCGGCATTGTTGGCGGTCACGTCGATCTGCAGCAGCAGCATCTGGCCGAAACGTTCCTTCACACGCGCATCGGTGAAGGTGAAGCGTTCCATTTCCTTGCAGGAAACGCACCAGTCGGCATAGAAATCCAGCATGACCGGGCGGCGCTCGCCAGCTGCGTTTTCCTTCAGCGCTGCATCCAGTTCGGCGCTGGAGCGGATGCGCACGAAGTCGGTGGCCTGCGCGGCGGCTGACTGGCCGCGCAGATGCGAGAGCGGCGCCAGCGGATCTCGCCCGCCGGTGGCCACGCTGACCAGTTGCAGCAAGCCCAGCGTGACCACCACCAGGCCGAGCGCCCGGGACATCCATCCAGCCGGACGCGTCCACAGGAGGAAAGCGCCATAGCCGACCCCCAGCGCCGCCCAGCCAGCCACCTGCAACCATGAAGGGATCACCGGCGAGACCATCCACAAGGCCGTGCCCAGCATCAATACGCCAAAGAAGCGCTTGACCGCATCCATCCAGGCGCCGGCGCGCGGCAGCAGGGCACCGGCCGAGGCGCCGACCAGCAGCAGCGGCACGCTCATGCCCAGTGCCATGGAAAACAGGGCACTGCCCCCCAGCACCACATTGCCGGTCTGGCTGATGTACAGCAGAGCCCCGGCCAGGGGAGCCGCCACGCACGGGCCCACGATCAGCGCCGAAATCGCGCCCATCAGGAAGACGCCGATCCATTTGCCACTGCCTCCGCCGGAGGCTGTGGATAATTTGGATTGCAGCGAAGCGGGGACTTGCAGGGTGTAGAGGTCGAACATCGACAACGCCAGGCCGGCCATCAACACGGCAAACGCACCCAGCACCCAAGGGTTCTGGAGATAGGCCGACAAGCCCTCTCCCAGCATCCCGGCGGCCACGCCCAGTGCCGTGTAGACCAGCGCCATGCCCAGTGAATAATCGACCGACAGCAGGAAGCAGCGCGCGCGTCCGCCGCCGGCGCCCGGCTGCTGTCCGACGATGATGGAGGACAGGATGGGCAGCATCGGCAACACGCAGGGCGTAAAAGACAATCCGATGCCCAGCAGGAAGAACAGCGAGAGGATGCTCCACAGCTTGCCGCCCTTGAGCACGGCGGCAATGCCATCGATATCGCTGCCGCCCGCGCCCGGCGCATCAGCATTGACGCCCCCCGGGGTGACGCTCTTGCCAATATCCTGGGCCGACATCGCCAGCTTCAAGGTCATCGGTGGATAACACAATCCCTTGTCGGCACAGCCTTGCGATACTGCCGAAATGACAAAATCCTTCACTGCGCCGCTGACCGGAATCCGGGCAGTCACCGACTGATGGTAGGTTTCAACTTCCTTCTGGAAGTTTTCGTCATACTTGCGTTTACCCGCCGGGAATTGCGGCTCGCCCAGCGTCGCGCCTTCGGCGCTGAAGTGGAAGCGGTCTCGATACATGTAGTAGCCATCTGCAATCCGATAGCTCAGCTCCAGCGTCTGGGCGTCGACCATGCGGCCGGTGAGCTGGAAGGCCTGTTCGGGCGGCAGGTAATCCTCAGCCGCCTTGGCGGCGTTGGCCACCAGCAGGCCGAGCAGGGCCAGCAGGGCCAATACGATCAGCAGGGGATATCTTGTCAGGCGCGTGCGCCGGTTGATGCGGTTCAACGGTGTTCCTCGTTCGATGGGAGTGCTCTGAGCTTATACGCGCAGGGGACGTGCGGTCTCGTCCTGCATCCAGGCCAGATACGCGGGCAGACCCGCCGTGATGGGCAGGGCGATGATCTCGGGCACGTCGTAGGGATGGAGTTGGACAATCGCCTGCTCCAGTTCCTGATAGCGCGCCTGGGTCGTCTTGATCAACAAGGGGATCTCGGTATCGCGCTGGATCTTGCCCTGCCAGCGATAGACCGACTGCACAGGCGACAGAATGTTGACGCAGGCGGCCACACCTTGTTCCACGAGAGTATTGGACAAGCGTTCAGCCAAGGCCTGGTCGGGCACATTGGCCAGTACCAGCAAAGGCTGGTTCAACAGGGATGCGGACATGAGAAGGTCTCCTTGCAGAGTCCGTATTCAACCACATCCGGAGGCCAGGCGTGACGGCGCACATCAGCCGGATGAAAGAAAATGCAGCCGCGCAAAACAAAAAAGCCAGGCAGAGCCTGGCTTTTTCTTTGTGAAGCAGCGTCCGGTGAATTATTCAGCGGTCGGTGCGTCAGCAGCGTCGGTGACTTCCGGACGATCGACCAGCTCAACGAAGGCCATCGGTGCGTTGTCGCCTTGACGGAAGCCCATCTTCAGGATGCGCAGGTAGCCGCCGTTACGGGCAGCGTAGCGCGGGCCCAGTTCGGAGAACAGCTTGCCGACGATTTCGCGATCGCGCAGGCGGTTGAAGGCCAGGCGCTTGTTGGCCAGGGTGTCGGTCTTGCCCAGGGTCAGGATCGGCTCGACGACGCGGCGCAGTTCCTTGGCCTTCGGCAGGGTGGTCTTGATGGCTTCATGACGCAGCAGCGAAACAGTCATGTTGCGCAGCATGGCCAGGCGGTGGGACGAAGTACGATTCAGTTTGCGGAGACCGTGACGGTGACGCATGGTAATTTCCTTTCAGGTTACAGTTTTGATCCAGTTCTTCTATCGGCAGGCCAGTTGGGCTGTCCTGACCGCGGACCGGTAAATATCGGATAAAAGTTCTTTGCTACGGATACGACGAATACTTCAGGTACTGCTTCCTGTCAGCCTGGCGGCGCGGCTCGCACCGCAGCCCGCCAGGTGACGTGAATTACTTTTCCAGACCAGCCGGCGGCCAGTTTTCCAGCTTCATGCCCAGGGTCAGGCCACGCGAAGCCAGGACTTCCTTGATTTCGTTCAACGACTTGCGACCCAGGTTCGGGGTCTTCAGCAGTTCGTTTTCGCTGCGCTGGATCAGGTCGCCGATGTAGTAGATGTTCTCGGCCTTCAGGCAGTTTGCCGAACGGACGGTCAGTTCCAGGTCGTCGACCGGACGCAACAGGATAGGATCGACCTGCGGTGCGCGCGACGGTGCTTCTGCAGTCGCTTCGGTGCCTTCCAGGGCAGCGAACACGTTGAGTTGATCAACCAGCACGCGGGCCGATTGGCGGATCGCTTCTTCCGGGGTGATGACGCCGTTGGTCTCGATGTTCATGACCAGCTTGTCCAGGTCGGTACGCTGTTCCACACGAGCGGATTCGACGGCGTAAGACACGCGGCGAACCGGCGAGAACGACGCATCCAGGATGATGCGGCCGATGGTCTTGTTGGTGTCTTCGGACAGGCGACGCACGTTACCCGGCACGTAGCCACGGCCCTTTTCGACCTTGATCTGCATGTCCAGCTTGCCGCCACCGGTCAAGTTGGCGATGACGTGATCCGGATTGATCAGTTCGACGTCGTGCGGCAGATCGATATCGGAAGCCAGGACGGCGCCTTCGCCTTCCTTCTTCAGGGTCAGGGTGACTTCGTCACGGTTGTGCAGCTTGAAGACCACGCCCTTCAGGTTCAGCAGAATGTCGACGACGTCTTCCTGCACACCGTCCAGCGAGGAGTACTCGTGCACGACGCCAGCGATGGTGACTTCGGTGGGAGCGTATCCGCTCATGGTCGACAGCAGGACGCGACGCAGTGCGTTGCCCAGGGTGTGACCGTAACCACGCTCGAACGGCTCCATCACGACCTTTGCGTGACCGGGGGCCAGGGTTTCCACTTCGATGATGCGGGGCTTCAACAAACTGTTTTGCATGAATTGTCCTTTTCAATACCCTCGGCTCGTTACACCGATAAGGCTGATGGCAGTTCGGAAAAATGCCCACCATGAGGTGGGCACAGGGGTACGGCGGTACTACGAATTAACGCGAGTACAGTTCGACGATCAGCGATTCGTTGACGTCGGCAGCGATTTCGCTACGGTCCGGCGACGACTTGAAGGTGCCTTCCAGCTTCTTCGAATCCACGGAAACCCACTGCGGGAAACCGTTGGACTCGGCCAGCGACAGGGCTTCGGCGATACGCACTTGCTTCTTGGCCTTTTCACGGATGGCGATAACGTCGCCAGCCTTGACGGAGTAGGAAGCGATGTTCACGACTTGACCGTTCACGGTCAGGGCCTTGTGGGACACCAGCTGACGCGCTTCAGCGCGGGTCGAGCCGAAGCCCATGCGGTAGACGACGTTGTCCAGGCGCGATTCCAGCAGCTTCAGCAGGGTTTCGCCGGTGTTGCCCTTGCGGCGGTCGGCTTCAGCGAAGTAGCGGCGGAACTGGCGCTCGAGGACGCCGTACATGCGCTTGACCTTCTGCTTTTCGCGCAGCTGGTTGCCGTAGTCGGAGGTGCGGGCACCCGAAGTGCGGCCGTGCTGACCCGGCTTGGAATCCAGCTTGCACTTGGAATCCAGCGAGCGGCGTGCGCTCTTCAGGAACAGGTCGGTGCCTTCGCGGCGGGAGAGTTTTGCTTTCGGTCCGATATAACGTGCCACGGTATTTCCTTTATCAATGACGTCCCATGTTGCCGGACGCTAGTCTGACCTGCATGCGACCAGACAGTGGTCTTAAGAACAAAACCCGCCAAGGTGATTGGCGGGTGATTTGCCTGCGCTTTTGCCTGACGAACAGGCGAAAGCGCAAGATTATACTACAACTTAGATGCGACGGCGCTTCGGCGGACGGCAGCCGTTGTGCGGGACCGGAGTCACGTCCTGGATCTGGGTGATCTTGATGCCCAGGTTGTTCAGAGCGCGCACTGCGGATTCACGGCCCGGGCCGGGGCCCTTGATACGCACTTCCAGGTTCTTGATGCCGCATTCGATGGCAACCTTGCCGGCGCTTTCAGCGGCGACCTGGGCTGCGAACGGAGTCGACTTGCGCGAACCCTTGAAGCCAGCACCACCCGAAGTTGCCCACGACAGAGCGTTGCCCTGACGGTCGGTGATCGTGATGATGGTGTTGTTGAACGAAGCGTGAACGTGCGCGATGCCTTCAGCAACGTTCTTCTTGACTTTCTTACGAACACGCGATGCTGCTGCGTTGTTGGGGGACTTTGCCATAATTTCTTCCTTGAATCCGACCAGTGCTTGCGCCTGCCGGGATTATTTCTTCAGCGATTGAGCGGCCTTGCGCGGACCCTTGCGAGTACGGGCGTTGGTGCGGGTACGTTGACCGCGAACCGGCAGACCACGACGGTGACGCAGGCCGCGGTAGCAACCCAGGTCCATCAAACGCTTGATGTTCATGGACAACTCACGGCGCAGATCGCCTTCCACGACGAACTTGGCGATTTCGTCACGCAGCTTTTCCAGCTCGTTATCGTCCAGGTCCTTGACCTTCTTGTTGGTCGGAACGCCGGTAGCAGCGCAAATGTCTTGTGCGCGCGGACGGCCAATACCATAGATGGCGGTCAGGCCGATTACGGTGTGCTGATGGTTGGGGATGTTGACCCCTGCAATACGTGCCATTCGTTATTCCTCGATCAATAACGTTAAGTTAACCCTGGCGCTGCTTATGGCGAGGTTCGGTGCAGATCACACGAACGATACCATTGCGCTTGATGATTTTGCAGTTGCGGCAGATCCGCTTGACTGATGCGAGCACTTTCATTGTGGCCCTCTTTCTTTCAATGTTTCACTGTTACTTGGTTCGGAACACGATACGTGCCCGGCTCAAATCGTAAGGCGTCAGTTCCACCGTTACCTTATCGCCGGGCAGGATACGGATGTAATTCATGCGCATCTTGCCGGAAATATGGCCGAGTACAACGTGACCGTTTTCCAACTTAACCCTGAATGTCGCGTTGGGCAGATTTTCAAGAATCTCGCCCTGCATCTGAATAACGTCGTCTTTTGCCATTCCGTGTCTTCTTCCCTGGAGCATGAGCCCGCTTATCGCGGTGTCATGCCACCCTTGAAATTAGCTTTGCGGAGCAACGATTCATACTGCTGAGACATCACATAGTTCTGCACTTGGGCCATGAAATCCATCGTCACGACCACAATGATCAGCAGCGATGTGCCACCGAAGTAGAACGGCACCTTCCAGCGTGCGATCAGGAACTCTGGCAGCAGGCACACCAAGGTGATGTACACGGCGCCGGCCAGGGTCAGGCGCATCAGGATCTTGTCGATATAACGCGCTGTCTGGTCACCCGGACGGATACCCGGAACAAAAGCACCACTCTTCTTCAGGTTGTCTGCCGTTTCCTTGCTGTTGAACACCAGTGCGGTGTAGAAGAAGCAGAAGAAGACGATAGCTACCGCGTACAGCAAGGCATGGATCGGTTCGCCTGGTGCCATCGATGCCGCCAGATCCTTCAGGAAACGAATGAAGGGATTCGACGTATCACCGGAGGTGAACCAGCTGGTGATCGTGGCCGGGAACAGAATGATCGACGATGCAAAGATCGGCGGAATCACGCCAGCCATGTTCAGCTTCAGCGGCAAGTGGCTGCTCTGGCCACCGTAGATCTTGTTGCCGACCTGACGCTTCGCATAGTTCACCAGGATCTTGCGCTGGCCACGTTCGATGAAGACCACCAGGAACGTCACCAGAGCCACGATCACGCAGATCAGGATTGCCGACAGGGCGTTCATCGAACCGGTACGGACCAGCTCGAACAAGCCACCCAGAGCATTCGGCAGACCTGCCGCAATACCGGCGAAGATGATGATCGAGATGCCATTGCCCAGACCACGTTCAGTGATCTGTTCACCCAGCCACATCAGGAACATCGTACCGGTAATCAAGGTCACCACCGTGGTCAGACGGAAGGCCAGACCCGGATCCAGCACCAGGCCGGCTTGCGATTCCAGCGCCACCGCGATGCCCAGCGCCTGGAAGGTCGCCAGCACCAGGGTGCCGTAACGGGTGTACTGCGTGATCTTGCGACGACCGGCTTCACCCTCTTTCTTCAATGCTTCCAGCTGCGGCGAAACCACCGACAGCAGCTGCATGATGATCGATGCCGAGATATACGGCATGATCCCCAGTGCGAAGATCGTAAAGCGCGACAGGGCACCACCGGAGAACATGTTGAACATGCCCAGAATGCCGCCCTGATTCTGCTTGAACAGCTGCGCCAACTGCGTCGGATCAATACCCGGAACCGGGATATGTGCACCGATGCGATAAACGATCAACGCCCCCAGCAGGAACCACAAACGACCCCAGGGGAATCCTTTTGCGGCACCTTTTGCTAATTGAGGAGTAGTTGCCAATTAATGCTCCGGGACCGGATCACTCAGCGATGGAACCACCGGCAGCTTCGATAGCGGCCTTGGCACCAGCGGTTGCGATCAGACCCTTGACGGTTACCTTCTTGGTCAGTTCGCCAGCCTTGATGATACGCACGACACGAGCCAGTTCCGACACGAGGCCGGCTTGCTTCAGTGCCAGCACGTCGATCTCGGCGACGGGCAGCTTTTCCAGATCGGACAGGCGCACTTCAGCCTTGTAAGGCGTAGCCAGCGACTTGAAACCGCGCTTGGGCAGACGACGTTGCAGGGGCATCTGGCCGCCTTCAAAGCCGACCTTGTGGAAACCGCCCGAACGCGACTTCTGACCCTTGTGGCCGCGACCAGCGGTCTTGCCCAGGCCAGAGCCGATACCACGACCGACGCGACGCTTAGCGTGCTTGGCGCCGTCTGCGGGTTGGATAGTGTTTAATTGCATGATTCGCTCCGTTCGCAAGCCGAGGCTTACGACACAACTTTCACAAGATAGGACACTTTGTTGATCATGCCGCGCACCGACGGAGTGTCTTCCAGTTCGGACACCGAGTTGACGCGACGCAGACCCAGACCGCGCACGGTAGCGCGGTGGTCCTGACGAGTACCGATCAGACCCTTGACCAGTTTGACTTTGATTGTGTTAGCCATCTCGATCACCTTAGCCCAGGATTTCTTCGACCGACTTGCCGCGCTTGGCAGCAATTTCAGCCGGAGTGTTCATCTTCGACAGACCGTCCAGGGTGGCACGGACCATGTTGTAGGGGTTGGTCGAACCAGTCGACTTGGCCACCACGTTGGTCACGCCCATCACCTCGAAGATCGCGCGCATCGGACCACCGGCGATGACGCCAGTACCGTCCTTGGCCGGCGAGATCATCACCGACGAAGCGCCGTGCTTGCCGATGACGGTGTGTTGCACGGTACCGTTCTTCAGGGTCACCTTGATCAGCTTGCGACGAGCTTCTTCCATCGCCTTCTGCACGGCAACGGGCACTTCCTTCGACTTGCCCTTGCCCATGCCGATACGGCCATCGCCGTCACCGACCACTGCCAGCGCTGCGAAACCCATGATGCGGCCGCCCTTCACCACCTTGGTGACGCGGTTGACCGCGATCATTTTTTCGCGCATGCCGTCATCTGGCTTGTCGCTTTGCGTTTTCGATTGCATTTTTGCCATGATCGATAATCCTTAGAACTTCAGGCCGGCTTCACGCGCAGCCTCAGCCAGCGCCTTGACGCGACCGTGATAACGGAAACCGGAGCGGTCGAATGCGACTTCAGTCACACCGGCCTTCAGAGCCTTCTCCGCCACGCGCTTGCCGATCAGGGCAGCAGCGGCAGCATTGCCGCCCTTGCCGGTCTGACCTGCCAGCTGGGCGCGGACTTCTGCTTCCAGGGTGGAAGCGGAAGCCAGCACGTTGGCGTCGGGGCCGATGACGCTGGCGTAGATGTGCGTGTTGGTACGGTGCACAGCCAGACGATTCACCTTCAGTTCTGCGATCTTGGCGCGAGTCTGAGTCGCACGGCGCAGGCGAGATTGTTTCTTGTCCATCGTCAACCCCTATTACTTCTTCTTGGTTTCTTTGAGCGTCACCACTTCGTCAGCGTAGCGCACACCCTTGCCCTTGTAGGGTTCGGGTTCGCGGTACGCGCGAATTTCAGCGGCGACCTGGCCAACCACCTGGCGATCGATACCCTTGATCAGGATTTCGGTCTGGGTCGGGGTCTCAACCTTGATGCCGGCGGGCATCTGGTGAACGATGGGGTGCGAGAAGCCCAGCGACAGGTTCAGCTTGTCGCCTTGTGCTTGTGCACGGAAACCCACGCCAACCAGGTTCAGCTTCTTTTCGAAGCCCTTGGTGACGCCGTTGACCATGTTGTTGACCAGAGCACGCAGGGTGCCCGACATCGCGTTTGCTTCGCGGCTGTCATCAGCCACTTCGAAGCTCAGCGAGCCATTGTTGTTGACCACCTTGACCTTCTTGGTCAGCGGTTGGGTCAAGGAGCCCAGCGGGCCCTTGACGGTGATTTGCTCTGCAGTGATGGTCGCTTCCGCGCCATTCGGCAGTGCAACAGGCATTTTACCTACACGAGACATCTTGCACTCCTTAGGCCACGTAGCAAATCACTTCGCCACCGACACCGGTTGCGCGTGCTTTGCGATCAGTCATCACGCCGCGCGGCGTGGACACGATTGCCACACCCAGGCCGTTCATGACGTTGGGGATATCGTCCTTGCCCTTGTAGATGCGCAGACCCGGACGGGACACGCGCTCAAGGCGCTCGATGACCGGACGGCCAGCGTAATACTTCAAACCGATTTTCAATTCAGCCTTGCCATCAGCGGCAACCACGGCGAAATCTTCGATATAGCCCTCGTCCTTGAGGACGTTGGCAATGGCGACCTTCACTTTGGAAGACGGCATGACGACGGTAGTCTTGTTCACGCCTTGCGCATTGCGGATACGGGTCAGCATATCGGCGATAGGATCGCTCATACTCATTGCTTCTTCTCCTATTACCAGCTAGCTTTGGTCAAACCCGGGATTTCGCCGCGCATGGCGATTTCACGGACCTTGATACGGCCCAATCCGAACTTGCGGAAAGTACCACGGGGACGGCCAGTCAGCGCGCAACGGTTGCGCTGGCGGGTCGGAGCGGAGTTACGCGGCAGAGCCTGCAGCTTCAGGCGGGCTTCGTAACGCTCTTCTTCCGACTTCGATTGGTCGTCGATAATAGCCTTCAACTCGGCGCGCTTGGCAGCATACTTCTTCACCATTTCTGCGCGCTTCTGTTCACGGTTAATCAGTGCCAGTTTTGCCATGGCATCCTCAGTTTCTGAACGGGAATTTAAATGCGGCGAGAAGCGCCTTCGCTTCGTCGTCGGTCTTTGCAGTCGTGGTGATGCTGATGTTCATGCCACGCAGTGCATCGATCTTGTCGTACTCAATTTCGGGGAAGATGATCTGCTCTTTCACACCGATGTTGTAGTTGCCACGACCATCGAACGCACGACCGGACACGCCACGGAAGTCACGCACGCGCGGCAGGGCCACGGTGATCAGACGATCCAGGAATTCGTACATGCGGGCGCCACGCAGGGTCACCATGCAACCGATCGGGTAGCCTTCGCGGATCTTGAAACCTGCGATAGCCTTGCGAGCCTTGGTCACCACCGGCTTCTGGCCAGCGATCTTGGTCAGATCGCCAACGGCGTGCTCGATGATCTTCTTGTCCGCAACTGCTTCGGACAGACCCATGTTCAGGGTGATCTTCAGGATGCGCGGAACTTCCATCACCGACTTGTACGAATACTTCGTAGTCAGATCGGCGACGACCTTATCTTTATAAAACTGTTGAAGACGTGCCATGATGTTTAAACCTTAACGACTTCGCCGTTGGACTTGTAAGCGCGGACCTTCTTGCCGTCCACTTCCTTGTAAGCCACACGATCTGCCTTGCCGGTCGCAGCGTTGAACAACGCGACGTTCGACACATGAATTGGCATCAGCTTATCGACGATGCCGCCAGTTGCACCCGTCATCGGGTTCGGACGGGTCGCCTTCTTTGCGACGTTCACGCCTTCCACGATGACATAATCGGCGTCCACACGAGCAGTCACGACACCGCGCTTGCCCTTGTCTTTGCCGGTCAACACGATGACTTCATCGTTTTTACGAATCTTTGCCATGACTACTCCTTACAGAACTTCAGGCGCCAGGGAGACGATCTTCATGAAGCGCTCTGTACGCAGCTCACGAGTCACCGGCCCAAAGATACGGGTGCCGATGGGCTCCAGCTTGGCGTTCAGCAGGACGGCAGCATTACCATCGAACTTGACCAGCGAACCATCCTGACGACGCACGCCCTTGGCGGTACGAACGACGACAGCGTTATAAATTTCACCCTTCTTGACGCGACCACGCGGTGCGGCGCTCTTGACAGTAACCTTGATCACATCGCCAATGCCCGCATAGCGGCGCTTGGAACCACCCAAGACCTTGATGCACAGAACTTCGCGCGCACCAGTGTTGTCGGCCACTTCGAGCCGGCTTTCAGTTTGAATCATGATATTTTCTTTCCCAACTTAATCCGCTTCGCAGGATGCGCTGGCGGTCAGTCTTGGTCCTGTTAGCAAGCGAACTCGCTAGTTAGGGGACGAATAGAGCTACTCTTGAGTCTTCCTCTGCACACATTAGTTTGCAAAGAAAGAGCTCGATATTATGGCACCATAATATCGAGCACGCAAGTACTACCTTTACTGCTTAAACGATTTGTGCTTCCTGTACCACACGGGTCACAGTCCACGCCTTCGTCTTGGAGATCGGACGGCTTTCGGTGATTTCCACCACATCGCCGGCCTTCGCCGTGTTTTGCTCATCATGCGCGTGGTACTTCTTGGTGCGCTTGATGATCTTGCCGTACAGCGGGTGCTTCATTTGACGCTCGATTTCGACAGTGACGGTCTTATCCATCTTGTCCGACACAACTTTGCCAATCAGCGTGCGCTTGAGCGCTTGTTTCACTTGATCGTTCATTGTTGGCCATCCTTCGAGTTGATCACAGTTTTCACACGTGCGATGTCGCGACGTACCTTCTTCAGCTGTGCGGTATTGTTCAGTTGCTGGGTCGCAATTTGCATGCGCAGGCTGAACTGAGCTTTCAACAGCTCGCCCAGTTCCTTTTCCAGTCCTGCCTTGTCCTTACCGCGGAGTTCAGATGCTTTCATGTTCCGCTCCTAATTATTGACCGACTTGGCGAACAACGAAAGTCGTCGACAGCGGCAATTTGGCAGCAGCCAAACGGAACGCCTCGCGCGCCAGGGCTTCGTCCACACCGTCCATCTCGTACAGTACCTTACCCGGCTGGATTTCAGCCACGTAGTACTCCGGATTACCCTTGCCGTTACCCATACGCACTTCTGCGGGCTTCTGGGAAATTGGCTTGTCCGGGAAAACGCGGATCCAGATACGACCACCGCGCTTGATGTGACGGGTCATCGCACGACGAGCTGCTTCGATCTGACGGGCAGTGATACGGCCGCGGCCGGTTGCCTTCAGACCAAAATCGCCGAACGAGACGGCGGTTCCGCGGGTGTGCGAAATGCCGGTGTTACGACCTTTTTGTTCTTTACGATATTTTCTACGTGCTGGTTGCAGCATGATTATTCTCCTGCTTTCTCAGCCGATACACCGGCATCGGCAGCTTGAGGACGACCACCGCCACGCTTTGCACCGGCGCCAGGAGCACCAGTCTTGGAGCGGGGACGTGCACCCGGCTTGCCGTCGTCACGACGGGGACCACGACGCTTCTTGTCGTCTTCCAGTTCGCCGACCAGCACCGGCGATTCGCCGTTTGCCAGGCGATCGCCCTTGTAGACCCACACCTTCACACCGATGATGCCGTAGGTGGTTTCAGCTTCGCCGAAGCCATAGTCGATATCGGCGCGCAGGGTGTGCAGAGGCACACGGCCTTCGCGGTACCATTCGGTACGTGCGATTTCGATGCCGTTCAGACGACCCGACGACATGATCTTGATGCCTTGAGCGCCCAGACGCATTGCGTTCTGCATCGCACGCTTCATGGCGCGACGGAACATGATGCGCTTTTCCAGCTGCTGGCAGATCGAGTCAGCGATCAGCTGAGCATCGGCTTCCGGCTTGCGGATTTCTTCGATGTTGACGTGCACGGGCACGCCCATCAGCTTGGCCAGTGCCGACTTCAGCACTTCGATGTCTTCACCCTTCTTGCCAATCACAACGCCCGGACGGGAGCTGTAAATGGTGATGCGGGCGTTCTTGGCCGGACGCTCGATGACCACGCGGCCAACCGAAGCGTTCTTCAGCTTCTTCTTCAGGTAAGCGCGGACCTTCAGGTCCTCGTTGAGCATGTCGGCAAAGTTGTTGTTGCCTGCATACCAACGCGAGCCCCAGTTACGCGTAACCGCCAGACGGAAACCGGTTGGATGAATCTTCTGTCCCATCGTGACTCCTTAGTTTCCGACGGTCACGTAAATGTGACACGACTGCTTGGAAATACGATCACCACGGCCCTTAGCACGCGCCGTGAAGCGCTTGAGGACCGCACCCTTTTCCACATAAATGGTCTTGACTTTCAGCTCGTCAATGTCGGCACCATCGTTGTGTTCGGCGTTCGCGATAGCGGACTCCAGAACCTTCTTGATGATGACCGCGCCCTTCTTGGGGCTGAAGGCCAAGATATTCAGTGCCTGATCAACTTTTTTACCGCGGATCAGGTCTGCAACCAGGCGGCCTTTCTGGGCCGACAGGTGCACACCGCGCAGAGTAGCTTTAGTTTCCATCATAGGACCTTATTTCTTAGCCTTCTTATCGGCAGCGTGACCCTTGAAAGTACGGGTCAGCGCGAATTCGCCGAGCTTGTGACCAACCATGTTTTCCGACACATAGACCGGCACGTGTGCCTTGCCATTGTGCACGGCAATCGTCAGGCCGATGAAGTCCGGCATGATGGTCGAACGACGCGACCAGGTCTTGATCGGCTTCTTGTCCTTGGTAGCCTGGGCAGCCTCAACCTTTTTCACCAGGTGGGCGTCGCAGAAAGGACCTTTTTTCAATGAACGTGTCATGTTTTATCCTTTATTTCTTGCCGCGACGCGAGACAATCATCGAAGTCGTACGCTTGTTGCTACGAGTCTTCTTGCCCTTGGTCTGCTGGCCCCACGGGGAAACCGGGTGACGGCCAGCGGCGGTCTTGCCTTCACCACCACCGTGCGGGTGATCCACCGGGTTCATGACAACGCCACGAACGGTCGGACGCACACCGCGCCAACGGGTTGCACCGGCCTTACCGATCTTGCGCAGGTTGTGCTCGCCGTTACCGACTTCACCGATGGTGGCGCGGCATTCGATGTGAACGCGACGCACTTCACCGGAACGCAGACGAACCTGAGCGTAGGTGCCTTCGCGTGCCATCAGCACGACAGCAGCACCAGCGGTACGGGCGATTTGCGCGCCCTTGCCCGGCAGCATTTCCACGCAGTGGATGGTGGTACCGACGGGGATGTTGCGGATCGGCAGAGTGTTGCCCGACTTGATCGGAGCTTCAGAACCGCTGATCAGCTGATCGCCAACCGACACGCCCTTGGGAGCGATGATGTACTTGCGCTCACCGTCCGCGTAGCACAGCAGTGCGATGTGCGCGGTACGGTTCGGGTCGTATTCGATACGCTCAACCTTGGCGGGAATACCATCCTTGTTGCGACGGAAGTCGACAACACGGTAGTGCTGCTTGTGACCACCGCCGATGTGGCGGGTGGTGATGTGGCCGTTGTTGTTACGGCCGGCGGTCTTGGACTTCTTTTCGACCAGCGATGCCAGCGGACGGCCCTTGTACAGGTCGGGATTGACGACCTTGACCATGCCGCGCCGACCGGGCGAGGTCGGCTTCACTTTTACGAGTGCCATTATTTAGCCTCCTCGGTGAAGTTGATTTCTTGACCCGGCTTCAGGCTGACGAAAGCACGGCGGGTGTGGTTGCGGCGGCCCATACCGTTGCGCGAGCGCTTCTGCTTGCCCTGACGGTTGGCGACTTGCACCGATTCCACTTCCACCTTGAACAGCAGTTCGACGGCGGCCTTGACTTCCAGCTTGGTAGCATCCTTGGCGACCAGGAAGACGACTTGCTCGTTCTTCTCGGCGACAAAGGTTGCCTTTTCGGAGATCACCGGTGCCAGCAGCACCTTCATCAGGCGCTCTTCGCTATGTTTCACGATTGCGTTCATGCCAGCAACTCCTCAATCTTTGCCAGAGCCGGCTTGGTGATCAAGACATTCTTGAAGTACACCAGCGACACGGGATCAGCTTGACGCGGCTCGACCACCAGCACGCCCGGCAGGTTGCGCGAGGCCAGCAGCAGCTTTTCGTCCAGGCTGTCGGTAATAACCAGCACCGATTCCATGCCCATACCCTTCAACTTCTGGGCCAGCAGCTTGGTCTTCGGGGCTTCGACGGCGAACTCTTCGACGACCGACAGGCGGCCTTCACGAGCCAACTGGGACAGGATCGAGCAGACACCTGCGCGATACATCTTCTTGTTGACCTTGTGGGTGAAGTTTTCGTCAGGCGAGTTCGGGAAGATACGGCCACCACCGCGCCACAGAGGCGACGAGGACATACCGGCACGTGCACGGCCAGTACCCTTTTGACGCCAAGGCTTCTTGGTGGTGTGGCTGACTTCTTCACGATCCTTTTGCTTGCGGTTGCCGCTACGAGCGTTGGCTTGGTAGGCAACCACGACCTGGTGGATCAGGGCTTCGTTGTAGTCACGACCGAAAATGGTATCCGGTGCGGCGACGTTCGAAGCAGCTTGACCTTGGTCATTCAGGAGCTTCAGTTCCATTATTAAGCCCCCTTCTTCGCTTTGACTTTGACTGCCGGCGAAACGATCACTTGACCGTTCTTGGCGCCAGGAACGGCACCCTTCACCAGCAGCAACTGACGCTCTGCGTCCACACGGGCGATTTCCAGGTTCTGGACGGTGGTCTTGACATCACCCAGATGACCGGTCATGCGCTTGCCGGGGAACACGCGACCCGGATCCTGCGCCATACCGATGGAGCCAGGAACGTTGTGCGAGCGGGAGTTACCGTGGGTCGCGCGACCCGACGAGAAGTTGTAACGCTTGATGGTACCGGCGTAGCCCTTACCGATCGACACGCCTTGCACGTCGACTTTCTGGCCAGCTTCAAACATGCCGATGCCAACGACGTCGCCAGCCTTCAGTTCGGCAGCCTTGGAAGCGTCAACACGGAATTCTTTGAGGACAGTACCTGCCTCGACGCCAGCTTTGGCGAAGTGGCCGGCGGCGGCTTTCACCACGCGCGAAGCGCGGCGTTGACCGAAGGTCACCTGAACAGCGGAATAACCATCCACTTCAGGCGTTTTGATTTGAGTCACGCGGTTGTTGGACACGTCCAGCACGGTCACAGGGATCGAATCCCCATCTTCCGTGAAGATGCGCATCATACCAACCTTGCGACCAACAAGGCCCAGGCTCATTGTTTTCTCCATTCCCGCCTGCGATTGGGCGGGGCTGATGTTCGTACTACCATAAATTATGGGCTTTGCAAACGCAAAACCCACATCGAAGCCGAGCATTATAGCCCGTAAAACAAAAGCGCACAACCGAGGTTGTGCGCTTTTCCAACACTATGCCAGCTGATTACTGCAGCTTGATTTCAACATCAACGCCAGCGGGCAGGTCCAGCTTCATCAATGCGTCAACCGTCTTGTCGGTCGGATCGACGATATCCATCAGGCGCTGATGGGTACGGATTTCGAACTGATCGCGGGAGGTCTTGTTGACGTGCGGCGAACGCAGGACGTCGAAGCGCTGGATGCGGGTCGGCAGGGGAACCGGGCCCTTGACGACAGCGCCGGTGCGCTTGGCGGTGTCAACGATTTCCAGTGCGGACTGGTCGATCAGACGATAGTCGAAAGCTTTCAGACGGATACGGATTTTTTGGCTAGGAACCGACATGATTTTCCTTTAAAGAACGAACCGGGGATGGGGATCATCCCCGGCGATGTTAAAAATGCGACTAGTGTTACTGGGGTACTGCTACTGCTGATCCGACGATTAGTCGAAGATCTTGGCAACCACGCCGGCGCCGACGGTACGGCCGCCTTCACGGATAGCGAAGCGCAGACCTTCTTCCATGGCGATCGGGTTGATCAGTTGCACGGTGATCGACACGTTGTCGCCCGGCATGACCATTTCCTTGTCCTTCGGCAGTTCGATCGCACCGGTCACGTCGGTGGTACGGAAGTAGAACTGCGGACGGTAGTTGTTGAAGAACGGGGTGTGACGGCCGCCTTCATCCTTCGACAGAACATAGATCTCGCCGGTGAAGTGCTTGTGCGGCTTGATCGAACCCGGCTTGGCCAGAACCTGGCCACGCTGGACGTCTTCACGCTTGGTGCCGCGCAGCAGCACGCCAACGTTGTCGCCAGCTTGACCTTGGTCCAGCAGCTTGCGGAACATTTCCACGCCGGTGCAGGTGGTCTTCTGGGTGTCAGCGATACCGACGATTTCGATTTCTTCGCCGACCTTGATGATGCCGCGCTCAACGCGACCGGTCACCACGGTGCCACGGCCGGAGATCGAGAACACGTCTTCCACCGGCATCAGGAAGGTACCGTCAACGGCACGTTCCGGGGTCGGGATGTAGGTGTCCAGGGCTTCAGCCAGGGCCATGATCGCTTGCTCGCCCAGGGGACCAGTGTCGCCTTCCAGCGCCAGCTTGGCCGAACCCTTCACGATGGGCAGGTCGTCGCCAGGGAACTCGTACTTCGACAGCAGTTCGCGGACTTCCATTTCCACCAGTTCCAGCAGTTCAGCGTCGTCCACCATGTCAGCCTTGTTCAGGAAGACGATGATGTAAGGAACGCCAACCTGACGCGACAGCAGGATGTGTTCGCGGGTCTGGGGCATCGGGCCGTCAGCGGCCGAGCACACCAGGATCGCGCCGTCCATCTGGGCTGCGCCGGTGATCATGTTCTTCACATAGTCGGCGTGGCCTGGGCAGTCAACGTGCGCGTAGTGGCGGTTTGCGGTTTCGTATTCGACGTGCGCGGTGTTGATGGTGATGCCGCGTGCCTTTTCTTCAGGCGCTGCGTCGATCTGGTCGTAGGCCTTCGCTTCGCCGCCGAACTTCTTCGACAGAACGGTTGCGATTGCAGCGGTCAGGGTGGTCTTGCCGTGGTCAACGTGACCGATGGTGCCGACGTTCACGTGCGGCTTGGTCCGTTCAAACTTGCCTTTTGCCAT